>JBEGPY010000095.1:0-4248 GCA_041181205.1 Actinomycetota bacterium
CTGGCGCAACAATGTAGATGTGACAGAGATAAAAAGTAGTTCAAGCAGCGTTCAAGCAATGGCTCGCGGCGGAGAGTTTTTTGAAGCAGATTTTTTGATCCACTGTCCAGGCGCTGACCATTCATCGATTTTTAAAGATAAATTCGATGTTGCACCGATTCGTAAAGTCAGACTACAAATGATGAGTACTGCAGCTCTATCAGAAAAACTCACAACCTCTATCGCCGATGGTGACTCAATGCGTTACTACCCAGCCTATGAAGTAAGTTCTCTATCTGATCTTCCACCCCAAACTCCAATTGCTTCGAAGAATCACATGCAACTTTTGTTAGTACAACGCTCTGATGGAACATTAACTCTCGGAGATACACATGAATATGACGAACCATTTGAATTCAAATTAGATGAGGCCCCCTATCAATATCTTCATGATGTAGCCAGTGACTTATTTGGTAGCAAACTCCCACCCATCACCAAACGTTGGGATGGCGTGTACAGCCAAAGAACTGACGGGGCTATTTGTGATCGACAGTACATGGCTCTCAACATTGTTTCTGTCACAGGTCCTGGCGGTCGAGGAAATACCTTAGCGCCAGCAATTGCAGAAGAAACTCTGAAAGGGTTATAAATGAGCGTAGAAATGGTTGCTTTTGATGTTGCAGGGACAACTCTTAACGATGATGGAGTTGTTATAACTGCATTTAAGAGCGCCTTTGAAAAGACGCAACCAGAACTATGGCCCACTCAAGGTGCTGCGTGGACGCAGTATGCAATTGACACTATGGGACAATCGAAGATTCATGTTTTTACTGAACTATTGGGCGATTCTGGAAAAGCCCATCGGGCAAATATCGCATTTGAAGAGGCATATTTACGTGAGATTACCCAAAGCGGCGCTACCCCTATCGCAGGAGCTGAAGAGCTTTTTAAAGATTTAAAGAAGCGTGGTATCGCAGTAGTACTCACGACAGGATTTAGCCGATCAACGTTAGATATATTGCTTGAGACGTTGAACTGGGAAAATCTAATTGACTTATCGGTAACACCTAGTGAAGTTGAACGTGGACGTCCGCACCCAGATATGCTCAATTTTGCAGCCCACGAATTAATGATTACAAATCCAACCAACACTATGGTGACACAGCCGCAGATATGCAAGCGGGAATCTCTTACGGTGCGTCACAAATAATTGGCGTCTTAAGCGGTGCGCATAACTTAGAAACACTCCATGAAGCCGGCGCGACATCTGTTGTTAACTCTGTGGCCGATTTAGCGTCACTTATCTGACATCTAAAACCTTATAAACGTTCATACTAAATCTTGCGGTTAGTTGCGCAAGTTTTACCTGTTGTTAGAAATTGCAAACGATAGTGCTCCCACAATCCTTAGGAAGGGATCCCACATATGCGCGCAAAGCGTCTAGTAGCTGCAGCAACCGCTGCAGTGCTTGCAGCTGGAATTGTTGCAATCGCAACACCAGCTTCAGCAGCAGTAGATATCTGTAAGGCAAAGAACGTCAAAGAAGCAGGCGGATTAGATAACCTAATCAAGCTAGCTAAGAAAGAGGGCAAGCTTGCTCTCATCACAACACCACGCGACTGGGCTAACTACGGTGCAGCATTTGATGCATACGAGAAGGCTTTTAGCGTAAAGATTTCTGTTGATAATCCAGATGGGTCATCACAGTACGAGATCGACACAATGAAGACTGCACCTAAGTCAAAGCAACCAGATTCAATTGACATTGGACCACTAGTAGTTGCGCAGTTGACTCCTCCAGGAGCAACTCCTTTGTCATCTGCATACCAAGTTATCAACTGGAATGACATTCCAAAGGCTGCAAAAGATCCAAATGGATACTGGTACGGAAACTACGGTGGAAAGCTTGCGATTGTTTACAACACAACTCTTCCATCAGTGCCAACAAAGGCATCAGATTTCACTAAGCCTGAATTTAAGGGCTTTGTAGGAATCACAGGAGACCCAACATCTTCTAACCAGGCTTTCATGTCAGTTTTGGCGGCAAGCATTGGTAACGGCGGAGAGAAGAATCTTTCAGATGTAACTAAGGGCCTTGCACTATTTAAGGCTGTAAAGGCACAAGCACCACTAGTAAAGGTAAACGGAACAAACCTTGCTACTGGTACAGCAAAGCTGGGTTTCATGTGGGACTTCAACGCTCTTGGAATCATTCCAGCAGCGAAGGCAGCAGGCTTAGACCTTAAGTTTGCTTACCCAACAGATTTCGTTCTACAAGCACCTCCATACATCAACGCAATCAACGTTAAGTCACCTAACTGCGCAAATGCACGTTTGTGGCAAGAGTTTGTGTACTCACAGAACAAGGGAAAGACAGCTGCAGATCTAACTGCTGCAGATCTCAAGCTCTCTGGTTCTAAGTTGTTTGCATTGATGCAAGGTGGACAGAACTACTTCCAGCAGTCAGGTGCAGATCCAATCATGTCTGCAGCAATGGAAAAGAAGAAGATTCTTGTTCCATCACTTCTTGACTTCAAGGTTCCTTCAACAGCAAAGATTATTGGATCTCCAACAATCTCTGATGTTCTTTCAGCACGTGAGCAGATCATCTCTTCATGGGCTAGCTTGTAAAAAGGAATATGACCTCCCAAGTCATAGAGGGAGGCGCGCCTTCAAGGGGCCGCGCCTTCCTCGCTTCTTTTATAAAGAATATTCTCCCAGCGGCCCCACTTTTGCTGATAGTTGGTTTCTTTTTTCTCTTTCCAATCGCACGTATGATTTACGTATCATTTTTATCTAACGACAATGCATTTACAATTGATAACTTCAAGACCGCCGTTCAAGAGCCCTACCGAACAGGGTTTATTAACTCGATAAAGATCGGTCTTTTTTCAGCAGCGATCGCTGCATTTCCAGGCGCGCTAGCTGCATATTTCATTGAAACTCGTGGAAGTTCAAAGCTGCGCCGGACTATCGCTGTAATGAGTGGCGTACTTGCCAATACTGGCGGCGTTCCACTGGCATTTATGTTTTATGCAGCCCTTGGAATTCAGGGCTACCTCACAAAAGTTCTAAAGTACTTAGGTTGGGATTTATATTCAGGGACATTTTCACTTGGCTCCTTCATCGGCCTATTGATCGTGTATTTGTACTTTCAACTTCCTTTAATGGTAATTGTTTTTTCACCAGCAATTGTTTCTCTTCGACGAGAATGGTCTGAAGCAGCACGCAACTTAGGTGCCAACCAAGTAAATTATTGGATTCGAATCGGAATCCCCTTACTTTTCCCTAGCTTTATCGCATCATTCCTATTGCTTTTTGCTAGCGGTTTTTCAGCCTATGCAACAGCAAATGCGTTAACGGTTGGAAATCTTCCTCTAACGCCTTTACAAATTGGTGGTTTGTTAGATGGAAATGTTTCAGCAGCGCAATTAAACCTTGGTAAAGCCTTAGGTGTTGTGATGATTGTGATCTCAGCATGCGCAGTTATTCCATACCTTGCTATTCAACGAAGGAGTGCAAAATGGCAAAAGCTTTAAGAGCCAAGTTCCAGCCACCACTGGCAATAACACTTCTGATTCTGGGTATCTTCGTCTTCCTCCCAATGATGTCAGCTTTCGAGTACTCGATCCGCACACCTTTAACTGGTGGTTATGGGTGGACTCATTACATTTGGGCCGTTACTGAGGATGATTTCTTTCATTACATCCTTAGATCAATGTGGCTGGCTGGCGTAACAGTGTTAATCACGCTCTTTGTTTTAGTTCCCACCCTGACGTGGTTGCACTTATCGAACTCAAAGGTGCGTGGATTAATCGATGGTCTCTCACTGCTTCCACTGGTTATTCCAGTTGTTGCATTTGCCGTAGGTGCCCAAATTGCTTTCCCTGAGTTTGTTCAAAACACCGTTCTAGAGCTTCCATTTCTCTACTTTGTTTTAGCTCTGCCCTATGCATATCGATCACTAGATATTGGACTTAATTCAATTCCCCTAAAAACGATTACTGAAGCAGCACGTAGCGCAGGTGCAAACTGGTTGCGGACGATTACGACTGTGATTGTTCCAGTAATTAGAGGATCGGTAATGGCAACGATTGCGTTGACTTTCGCTTTGTCACTTGGTGAGTACACATTGACCATATTGCTCCACTGGGACACATTCCCTACCTGGGTTACTAATGTTGCACAAGACAACATCCTTGGCGCGATTGCTATCTCAATGATGTCCTTAATCATTCCATTTTTAATTTTGACCGTCATAACGCTTTT
>JBEGPY010000096.1:0-3217 GCA_041181205.1 Actinomycetota bacterium
TTCATCGATGTAGATAATTCCTGTTTCTGCCTTTTTAACATCGTAATCAGCAGCTTGTAGAAGCTTAAGCAAAATGTTTTCAACATCTTCACCCACATAACCAGCCTCAGTTAGCGCAGTTGCATCTGCAATAGCAAATGGCACGTTGAGCATGCGTGCAAGAGTTTGAGCCATCAGCGTCTTACCGCAACCTGTTGGGCCTAGAAGCAAGATATTTGATTTAGCTAACTCAATTTGATCTTCACGGTTTCCGCTTTGCACGCGCTTGTAATGGTTATAAACGGCAACTGACAGTGACTTCTTCGCACGGTCTTGTCCGATGACATATTGATCGAGGAACTCAAAGATCTCTTGTGGCTTAGGAAGCTCTGCAAGTCCAAGGGATGATGCCTCGGAGAGCTCTTCAACAATGATCTCATTACAGAGTTCAATACATTCATCGCAGATATAGACGCCAGGTCCGGCAATGAGTTTTTTAACTTGCTTCTGAGTTTTTCCGCAGAAGGAACACTTGAGCAAGTCGCTTGTTTCACCGATTCTAGTCATAGGTAAATTTTAGATTCTTTAGCGCTTTCGCGCTTGGGTTTTTACGCTTATCTCTGTTCGCCCTGAGAATAATTAACGGACAATTGGTGAAGTGCGCCCGCCTCAAATAGTTTCATTTAAAAAATTACTTAGCTGGCTTGGCCTTACGTGATGCCAATACCTGATCGATGATTCCGTACTCAACAGCCTCTGCCGCTGTAAGAATCTTGTCGCGCTCGATGTCTTTGCGAATCTCTTCCGATGACTTCACAACGTGGCGTGATAACAGATCTTCTTGCAGACGAGTAATTCGATCGATCTCGCGAGCTTGAATTTCGATATCAGATGCCTGACCGCCACCTTCTGATGAAGGTTGGTGAATCAAGATACGTGAGTGTTCAAGAGCGTAACGCTTGCCCTTTGCACCTCCTGCAAGAATGACTGCGGCAGCAGATGCTGCTTGGCCCAAGCAAATTGTGCTGATATCTGGGCGAACAAACTGCATGGTGTCATAGATAGCAGTGAGGGCAGTGAAAGATCCACCAGGTGAGTTGATATAGATCATGATGTCGCGATCTGGATCCATAGACTCCAGAGTCAATAGCTGGGCCATAACATCGTTTGCAACTGTGTCATCGATGGGCTGACCCATGAAAATAATGCGCTCTTCAAATAGCTTTGTGTATGGATCTTGACGCTTGTATCCATAGGCAGTTTTTTCTTCAACAGTTGGAAGAACGTAGCGTGAGTTAATCTCTTGAAATGTCATTACGCTTTCCCTCCTGTGATTTGTCCCAATGAAGTAACTACATGGTCTACAAAGCCGTAATCCTTTGCATCACCGGCGTTGAACCAGTTATCGCGATCTGAGTCTGCAAGAATCTTTTCGAGAGTCTGACCAGTGTGCAAAGCGTTTAGCTCTGAAAGAGTTTGTTTTGTAATCGCCATCTGTTCAGCTTGAATACGAATATCAATAGCTGTTCCACCAATTCCACCCAGTGGCTGGTGCATCAAGATACGAGAACTCTTAGTTGCATAACGCTTTCCCTTTGCACCCGATGTAAGAAGGAACTGACCCATTGATGCAGCCATTCCAAAGGTAACGGTTGCAACATCATTTGGTATTAACTGCATAGTGTCAAAGACAGCCATGCCCGCAGTTACAGATCCTCCTGGAGAGTTTACGTACAAGAAAATATCTTTCTTTGGATCCAAAGAAGATAGAAGAAGTAGTTGAGCACACACCATGTTGGCCATGTCATCGCGGACTTCACCTGACAAGAAAACAATGCGCTCCTCAAGCAAGCGGTTGTAAATCTGGTCCTTCATTTTGCTCTCTAAATCCACGTCAATTTCCTCCTGTATTTTTTACCTGTAGTGACCCTAACAATATTGGGGGTTAAATGCTTCCCAGTTTGGCCACATTGGAGCGTGAACTGGGCGATGTTCGCTTAGGGCTAAAGAGTTTTAAGCCTCTTCGACTAAATCAGCAGGTGTTGGCTGTGGTCGCAACGCTTCAAGATCAATGACTACACCTGATGCATCTTTAACCGTAATGCGACCAAGGACTGATGCCAACGCCTTTGCGCGCGTTACTTCTGCGACCAACTGTGAAATCTGGCCAGCTTTTTGTAGCTCTTCCGCAAATTGCTGAGGAGCCATTCCATAGCGCTGTGATGTGCGAACTAAGTACTCAGTGAGTTCAATCTCAGTGACCTGAACATCTTCACTTTGAACGATTGCATCAAGGAGAAAATCAGATTTAAGTGATGCTCGAACTTCACCATCTACTTCTGCGCGGTGAGCAGCATCTTCCAAGCGGCCTTCACCCTCTAGGTGATCATTTACTTCTATCTCAACTAAAGCATCTGGAACTGGAATATCTAGATCTGCCAATAGTTTTTCAACCAGGCGATCGCGTGCCTGTGTTCCTTGTTCCATCTTCTTCACGCGGCCTAAGCGCTCGCGGAAATCTTCACGAAGCTGGACCAAAGTGTCGAACTCTGAAGCCAGCTTTGCAAAAGCATCATCAACGGGTGGAAGCTCGCGCTCTTTCACAGCTTTCACTGTTGCCTCTACCTCACCCTTTTCACCCTCTTGCTGACCAACAAGCTCGGTTTCAAAGCGCTTTGTTTCGCCAACTGCCATGCCAATCAAAATCTCATCTAGTCCAGCAATCATCTTGTCTGATCCAACTTCATAAGAAAGATCATTTGCCTGCCCGCCTTCAACGGTTTCACCGTTAATAAAGGCGTTCATATCTAGAGTTGCAAAGTCACCGTTAGCAACTGCGCGCTCCACTGTTGTGAGAGTTCCAAAGCGTGTGCGCAAAGATTCAACCTGCTCATCAATATCTGCATCTGCCACAGCGACATCATCAACTTCAACTTCAATCTTTGAGAAATCAGGCAAAGTAACTTCTGGGCGCACATCTACCTCAACAGTGAAAACAAGCTTCTCGTTATCAACAAACTCTTTAACATCAACAACTGGACGTCCAATAACTGCCACGGTGTGTTCGCGAGCTGCCTGGCCGTAGAAATCTGGAAGAGCTGCGTTGATGGCCTCATCTAGAACAGTCCCGCGGCCCACGCGCTGATCAATCATTGATGCAGGAACTTTGCCTTTGCGAAAACCAGGAATGTTTACTTGTGTCGCTACCTTCTTATACGCATCGGCAACGTGTGTAGTC
>JBEGPY010000097.1:0-3208 GCA_041181205.1 Actinomycetota bacterium
CGCGAAACGACATAAAAAATCCTCCACGAGTAGGAAAACAACTCTGGAGGGACGTGACCTGCTGGCGCAGATCTCGCGGTACCACCCGCCTTGCGTGAATTTCACGCCACTTAAATTTTCTATCCACAGCTAGTTCTAGATGGTTTTCACCATTTCTTCTAGCAAACTCGTGAGGTGATGGCCCCGTCAATGCTCATATGCGGTAGTGACTCAATACTATCGCCTACTTAAGCCAAATTATGCCCGTGGCTAATTGGTAACAGCCCCTTAAGGGCATTAAGGTTCGCGACATGCCTAAGAAGCCGAGCAAGAAAGCATCAGCCAAGAAGGCTGCTGCCAAAAAGGCTCCTGCAAAGAAAAAGCTAGCTAAAAAACCTCCCGCCAAAAAGGCTTCAGCTAAGAAAGCATCAGCCAAAAAGGCTCCTGCAAAGAAGTCCTCAGCTAAGAAAGCAGCGGTAAAGAGCATTCCAGTTAAAAAAGCTCCAGGTAAGCCATTTCCATCTAAGACAACTTTGACTGTTGATGAGAAATCTCAAACAGTTTCAGTCTCAACAATTTCTGCCCCAGTTGCTGCGCCAGTAGTTGAAGAGCGCCGATTGGTAATGCCACCACCACCGCGCCCAGTTAAAAGTGGAAAGAAGGCTGTGCCACTTAAGCCAATCAAAGTTGCTCCAACACCCATCGTTGTCAGTGATAGTGAATCACCATGGACTGCAGCAGAGCTAAAGAGCATTCGTACTGAGATTTCTAAAGAGTTAGCTCGCCTTCGTGTTGAACTAGCTAAGGTTGAATTAGAGATGGACTCTCTTATTCAAGAATCTGGTGAAGGCGCTGGAGATGATCAAGCAGACGCTGGAACGAAAACTTTTGAACGCGAACATGAGATGTCACTAGTGATTAATGCCCGTGACATGGTTTTGCAAACAGAGCGTGCCTTGGATCGAATCGACTCTAAGAGCTATGGAAACTGCGAAGAATGCGGAAGTGCAATTGGTAAGGCCCGTTTACAGGTATTTCCTCGGGCCACTTTGTGCATGATCTGTAAGCAGAAGGAAGAACGGCGCTAGCAGTGCGCGTGTGGCGCACACTCTTAGGTGTTGCCTGGCTGATCTGGCTTTCAGATTTAGCTACCAAAATCTGGGCAGTGGAATATTTGTCCAATCGTGGTCCAGTAAAGATTATCGGCTCACTCTTCCAACTCAACTTCATCAGAAACTCTGGCGCTGCCTTCTCATTTGCTACAGGGGCAACCTTGTTCCTCTCCCTTTTTGGATTCGCCGTATTAATCGCAATTGCTTATTACGCACCTTCACTGACCTCAAAGGGATGGGCACTTGTTTTAGGCCTAGTTATGGGTGGGGTTTTAGGAAATCTGACAGATCGCATTTTTAGAGAGCCAGGATTGCTGCGGGGCCATGTTATCGATTGGATGCAACTGCCTCATTGGCCTATATTCAATATCGCAGATACTGCAATCGTGGTCGCAGCCTTTATTTCCGTTGTTTTAACTGCGCGCAATATCCCGCCTATTAAAAAAGAAGAGTTGGTATGAGCACTCGAGAACAGCGCACACTGTCAGTGCCAGAAGGCGTTGCCGGTGAGCGAATCGATAGTGCTCTCACTCGTGTGCTGGGCCTTTCTCGCACAGCTGTCGTCAAACTATTAGAAGATGGCGATATCACTACATCGGGAAAAGCTATGGCTAAATCTGATCGAGTCAGTGCAAACCAAGTAATTGACGTGTTGATGCCAGCTCCAATTAATGAAGATCCAATTCCCCTGACACCACTAGAAGGTCTTTCAATTGTTTATGACGATGATGCCATTGTTGTTATCGATAAGCCGGTGGGATGTGCTGCTCATCCCAGTCCAGGCTGGATGGGTCCAACGGTTGTTGGTGCATTGATGGCAGCCGGGTATTCAATTTCAACAAGTGGGGCGGCAGAGCGACAAGGCATTGTCCATCGCCTAGATGTTGGCACTAGTGGCTTAATGATTGTCGCAAAGAGTGATCGTGCATTTACAGTGTTAAAGGACGCCTTTAGAAATCGCACTGTGGACAAGATTTATCATGCACTGATTCAAGGACATATGGATCCCACCACTGGAACAATTGATGCACCGATTGATCGGCATCCAAAAGAGGATCATCGTTTTGCTGTGGTTGCAACCGGTAAAGACTCCATTACCCACTATGAAGTCATTGAGTTTTATCGAGGTGTTTCATTAGCCAAAGTTGAGTTAGAAACTGGGCGCACACACCAAATCCGTGTTCACTTCTCTGCACTTAACCATCCACTTGTTGGCGACACTACCTACGGGGCAGATCCGGTATTGGCTAAATCTCTAGAGATGAGACGGCCTTGGCTACACGCCAAAGAGCTCATGTTTGACCACCCTATTACTGGTGAGCACCTGAGTTTTAGCGCGCCATACCCAGCCGATCTCACACGCTCATTGGCGTTGCTATCTGATGCAGTTCTTCCGTAAGCAATAATCTACGACCACCATGACTTCTGAGAATTTCGTACATCTGCACGTCCATACTGAGTATTCAATGCTCGATGGTGCTGCGCGTGTTCCTGATTTAATGCAAGAAGTTGCCAGACAGGGCATGCCTGCAATTGCAATGACAGATCATGGAAATGTATTTGGCGCTTATGAGTTTTATAAGCAAGCGAAAAAAGCTGGCGTTAAACCAATTATTGGAATTGAAGCCTACGTTGCCCCTGAATCTCGCTTTGATAAAAAGAGAGTGCAGTGGGCTAGCGGCGGTGAAGATGATGTTTCAGGAGGTGGTGCTTATACGCACATGACTATTTTGGCCGAAAACAATGTTGGTCTAGGAAATCTCTTTCGCTTGTCATCACTTGCATCCCTTGAAGGTTATTACTACAAGCCTCGCATGGATCGAGAACTTCTTGCTCAATATTCCAAAGGACTGATTGCAACAACTGGTTGCCCTGGTGGAGAGATTCAAACGCGCTTGCGTATGGGTGCCTATAAAGAGGCAATCAAGGCCGCAAGTGATTATCGAGATATTTTTGGTGAAGGCAATTTCTTTTTAGAGGTAATGGATCACGGTATTGAAATTGAAAGCCGTGTCAAGGATGACCTATTAAAGCTTGGAAAGGAGTTAGGTCTGCCGCTTCTTGCAACTAATGATCTGCACTACACACTGCAAGCAGACTCTGGTGCACATGAGGCC
>JBEGPY010000098.1:0-3187 GCA_041181205.1 Actinomycetota bacterium
GCATGGAACTTAAGAAGTTCTGTCCACGTTGCAAGTCTTCAACTCTTCACCGCGAAACTCGCTAATGATCAATCCCGATTCGGTCGGGCGCACCTTCAAAGGTGTGGAACACGTTACGGTCACACAATCGCAAATTGATGCATTTGCTGCTGCCATTGGCGAAAAAGATACAAGCGTTGCTCCTCCAACTTTTTCTATTCGCATTTCTCTCTCCCAATATGAATCAATCCTGACTCAACCTGAAATCGGTGTGGACTGGACTCGGTTAGTTCATGGAGATCAAAAGTTTGAAATCTTTCGCCCGATAGTTGCCGGTGATGTGTTCACGTGTTCTGCAACGATTGAAACCTTAAGGGTTGCAGCTGGAAATGAAATTGTCTCTGTGCGATCTGATCTACACAACGGCACTGAACTAGTTGTCACATCCTGGTCAACATTGGTGGTGCGCGGATGATTGAAGTAGGAATGTCATTGCCAGAAAAGGTTTTCTATATTGATCGCGCTTTGCTCAAGGCTTATGCCGATGCAAGTGGAGATCAAAATCCTATTCACCAAAATGAAGAGTTTGCACTCTCTGTTGGCCTTCCTAATGTAATTTCTCACGGCATGCTCACTATGGCTCTTGCAGGAAAATATGTAACAGAGTGGGCTGGCGGAAGTGCCAATGTGCGTGAGTTCTCGGCTCGCTTTATCAAGCCAGTGATAGTTCCGGCGGGGGAAAAGGTTGATTTAACAGTTGTTGCAACGGTTAGTGAAGTTGATGGAAAGACAGTCAAACTAGATATCACTGCAACCTCTGCTGGAGTTAAAGTCCTAGGAATGGCAAAGGCCGTAGTAATTAAATGAGCATTCCAGATTCAGTGACAGAGTTAGCACAAGCGCGTATGGATGCGCGGGCTGCTAAGGATTTTAAGTTAGCTGATAAATATCGTGATGATCTTTTGCATGCGGGATATGAAGTTATAGATGTTGCAGGTGGCTATGAGTTAAAGCCAAAGAAGCCATATATCACCCTGGCTTATCCACGCGATATCCGACCAATTGATCTGGAGGGTGATGTAACAGTGGGAATAATTGTTGATGGCTTTACAGATGATGCTCTAGAGACAGTAAAGACAATCAAAGCAAATAGTGATTGCGCAGTTGCGATAATTTCCATTGGTGATGCTGGCCCTTTGTTTGAACAAATGGATAAGCGAACGTACTTAATTTCTGTGAATCCGGGTGCTGCCTGGGGTGATTGTGCAAATGTCTTATTAGAAAAAGTTCAAAGTAAGTATGTAATTATCATGGATCCGTCAACACGTTTTATTGGCGATGCTGTCACACCAGTTATGCAAGAACTTGATAAAGGTGAATACGTTGCAGTTGGTTGGCGTGGGGGATTAGTGAACATAGCTGATGAATGGCGCAGCGTTGATGACAAAGGTCCGGGTGAAGTCGATGTTCTATTTTCTTACTTCATGGCTTTTAACCGTGCAGCGATGATAGAAGTAGGTGGATTCAATCCTCGCGCTCTGTATTATCGAAATGCAGATATGGAATATTCCTTAAAGATTCGCCAAGCAGGTGGCAAGTTGCTGCAGATGGAGCTTCCGCTTATTCAGGAAAGGCATCATGGATATCACGATGCAGATCCTGAATACCGCGATGTGCAGTCCAAGAAGAATTACGACCGTATCCTGGAGAAGTACAGAGGTAAAGAAGCGATTTTGTCTCCACGTCGGTAGCCTTAACCCATGACCGAGCTATCTAATTACACCAGTTTTCACGTTGGTGGCCCGGCGGGAAAAATCCTTCAAGTTTCAACCCAGGAAGAAATCATCGCTGCAATTGAGGAAGCAGGGGATTCACCTATTTTGATTTTAGGTGGGGGAACAAATGTTTTAGTTTCAGATTCAGGCTTTGAAGGTACGGTAATAAGAATTTCAAATAACTCCGTGGAATCTGAAGTTGATGCATGCAGCGGAGCAACATTAACCATTGGTGCCGGTGAGAACTGGGATGAGTTAGTTGCAACCACAATCGATCGAGGATTTGCTGGGTTAGAGACTTTAAGTGGAATTCCAGGAACTGTCGGAGCAACACCTATTCAAAACATAGGTGCATATGGCCATGAAGTAAGTGAGTTCATTACTCGCGTGCGCACATATGATCGTGAAAAGAAAGAGATCAGAACCTTTACTAATAGCGAGTGTGAATTTTCATATCGTAGTTCACACTTTAAATCTCATCCCGGTCGCTATGTTGTTTTGGAAGTTCAATTCCAAATACGACGTGGCGAGATGAGTGATCCTATTACCTATGCCGAGCTTTCGAAAAAACTCGGTGTTGATATGGGGGATAAAGCATCAGTAGTTGATGTGAGAAAAGCGGTATTAGAACTTCGTGGGGCAAAGGGAATGTTGATTAATTCACAAGATAAAGACTCTTGGTCAGCAGGATCTTTCTTTACTAATCCTATTATTTCTCAGCAAGCAGCTGACGGGCTTCCCAACGCTGCACCTAAGTGGCCACTCACTGATGGTCGCGTGAAGATTTCAGCAGCATGGCTCATTGAAAACTCTGGAATTCATAAAGGTGATGAAGTGGGTGGTGCAAGGATTTCTTCAAAGCACGTGCTGGCACTTACTAATGCAGGAACTGCTACAGCTTCAGATATCGCAACGCTTGCGCGCAAAGCGCGCGATCAAGTGCAAAATACTTTTGGAATTACCTTAGAAGCTGAAGTAAATCTGATTGGTATTGAGATTTAACCTTCAGTAATTAGCTTTTTAATACGCCCGATTCCTTCAACAATGTCTGCATCACTTGTTGCATAAGAAAAACGTAGGTAACCGGAGGGGCCAAAAGCCTCACCAGGTACTGCTGCAACTTCTACTTCTTCCAGAATGAGCGTGGCTAACTCTGCTGAAGTCTTCGGGGTTTTTCCACGAATAGTTTTGCCAAGCACACCCTTTACTGATGGATAGACATAGAAAGCACCTTTAGGCATTGGGCAAACAAAGCCAGGGATTTCATTGATTAAATCAACGATTAACTTGCGGCGGCGATCAAATGCCACACCCATTTCATGAACTGCATCTAGATTGCCAGTCAATGCCGCAATTGCTGCACGCTGTGAAACGTTTGAAACATTGGAAGTCATATGTGATTGAAGGTTAGTTGCAGCTTTGATGACATCCTT
>JBEGPY010000099.1:0-5926 GCA_041181205.1 Actinomycetota bacterium
TTGGCAATTTTAGAAGCTGCACGCTGGGCCGCCTCTGCATTTAATGGTCAACCATGGCGATTTTTCATCGGTCATCGCGGAGATGAAGTGTTTACTCACATACTTGATTCACTTGCCCCCTTTAATCAAGGATGGTCATATCGCTCATCTGCTTTGATTCTTGTCGCTGGTGTTCATGCGCGTGAAGATGGAACACCCAATAAGGGCTATCTCTACGACTGCGGTTTGGCTGTTTCCCAGATGGTTGTAGAAACACATCATCGTGGGTTTGTTGCTCATCAAATGACTGGTTTTGATCCAGAAAAAGCTGCGCAAAACCTAGGAGTAGATGTATCACTTTTTCCCGTTGCAGTCATTGCCATTGGTAAGCAAGCATCAGCAGAGCAATTAGAGGGAGCTTTACTGGAGCGTGAAAACGCACCACGTGAGCGCAAATCATTAGAAGAGATTGTGGTTAAAGGTTTACCGAATTAAAAGCGGGAACGGATTTCCCATAGATCTTTAAAGACTGGTGCAAATAAAGTACTAGCTAGATATTCCACACCACTTGAACCACCGCTTCCTATTTTGTGGCCAATAGTTCGCTCCACCATCTTTACGTGACGATAGCGCCACTCTTGCATGCCTTCATCAATATCAACTAAGCGCTCACAAATCATTGCACTTTCTGGATCTTTTGTATGAACTTCCAGTAATACATCTTGCACACGCAAATTAGCCTCATATGTCAATGAACGATCGCGCTCTAATACATCGGTAGGAATTGCATGGCCGCGCTTTGCTAAATAAGCAAGAGCTGAATCCCATACTGAATTACCTGCAGTAATGAGTGCAATCTCGGCTTGGATTGCAGGTGGTAAGTGACCAGCCATTTTAGTATCGCGGCGACCAAGCAAAGCTTCTACTTTTCTAAACTGAGCGGATTGAAAACCACTTGAGGATGAAAGATATGAACGGAATGCATTGAACTGCAAAGGTGTCATAGTTTCTAAAATATCGATCTGTGTTACACAGACTTTTAGAATGGTGCGAATACGTCCCAAAATTGCTAGTGAATAATGAGTATCACCTGATTCCATAGCGCGCTGTGCTTCTGCGAATTCATGAATGATTTGTTTGAACCAGAGTTCATAGGTTTGGTGAATGATGATAAAAAGCATTTCATCATGTTCAGGCCCTTGTGAGAGTGGGCGTTGCAGGCTTAGAAGTTCATCTACTGCTAAATAAGATGTGTATGTCAGTGCTGAATCGAAGTTTTCGCTCATGTGACTCGTGAACCGCCTTCTTTTATTGTTTTATATTGGCCAGATGCCACTAGGTCACGCGTGCGTGCAAAACCGTCCCACACTTCAACAAATGATGTTGGAAGTGGTGAGATTGCCAATCGGATTGAATTAGGGGTGCGGTAATCAGGAATTACATTAGAAATCTCGCGCATTGCAACGCATATCTGAGCTGCATCAGGATGCACCAGCGAAATATGTCCACCACGCTCTTTAGCATCTCGTGAGGTATTGAGTTCAAATCCAAGTGGAGCCAACCAAGCATCATAAAGATCAATCATCATCTGTGTTCCAAGGGCAGCCTTTTTTGCAATTGCATCTATGCCAGCTTCTTTAATCATTGAAAACGAAGTCTGCACGCAACGAATACCAATCAGTGATGGACTAGCAATCTGGAAACCACGGATGTTTTGTGCGCGCTCAAAGATTGGCCCCATTTCAAACTGGGCGTCTTGGGCAAACCAACCTTGAATAGGAACTTGTAATTCTTTCTGAATTTTCTTGCTGACATACAACCAAGCAGGAGAACCTGGACCTGAGTTTCCATATTTATATGTGCAACCGACACAGAGATCTACTCCGTTTGCATCAAGATTTAATTCAATCGCACCGACCGCATGGCTGGCATCCCAAACAACTAAAGCGCCATTTGCACGCACTTGATCGGTGATTGATTTGATATCAGTTCTAGCACCTGAGCGATATTGAATAACTTGTAGTGTTACAAGTGCAACATCATCATTGAGATATGGCGCAAGAACTTGGGTGGTGATGCGCTCATGTGTTGCAATTGCTGGATCTTCGTTTTCAATAAGAACGAGTTTTAAACCAAACTGCTTAGCAATTCCATCCAGGATGTAGCGATCTGTTGGAAAGTTTGCAGCATCTGTAATGATTGTTTTGCGACCAGGACGTGCATGCACCGCAGCTAGACAGAGTTGATAAAAGTTAACTGATGTTGTGTCACACACAAGAATTTGTCCAGGTCCTGCGCCCAAGGCCGCTTGTCCCAATAGATCCCCTGTTGGTTGAGCTTCATCAACCCAGTGACCCCAACCAGTTACAACTTCTGCGCCCCATTCAGTCAAAAGATTATTTACGGCAGAAATAGTCTCTTTTGGAAGACGACCTAAAGAATTTCCATCCAAATAACACATCTCGGGGTCTGTGACCACAAATTGCGATTTGAAATGAGCCAAAGGATCGTTTTTATCTAGCTCTAAGGCATAAGCGCGGTCAGTAACGTTCATGAAGGAAAGGTACGCTCTCCCATCATGGCGCGCAATGTTGTAAATATCGAAGAGGTCTCAAAGGCCTTTGATATTAAAGAGCTATTAATAGGCGTCTCTTTAGGTGTTTCTGAGGGCGATCGCATCGGCATTGTTGGTCGAAATGGCTCAGGAAAATCCACGCTCATGAAGATTATTGCAGGGGTTGAAACACCAGATTCTGGCCGTGTTACTAAATCAAACTCAGCGCGCATTGGTTTGTTATCTCAAGTTGATTCAGCAAATCCTGAGAGCACTGTGGGTGAAGTTGTATTAGGTGATACTGCAAAACATGAGTGGGCAAGTGAGCCAAACATCCGTGAAGTCTTCACTGGATTATTTGGTTCATTTGATGATCATATTTTTGATCGTAAATTCGGACAACTATCTGGCGGAGAACGCAGACGTGTGGGATTAGCCAAGCTACTCATCAATGAACTCGATTTAATTTTGCTGGATGAGCCAACGAACCATTTAGATGTTGAAGGTGTTGCTTGGCTGGCGGAATATTTAAATAACCGAAAAGGATTAGCGGTAACAGTTGTAACGCACGATCGTTGGTTTCTAGATGCTGTCACCGATCGCACATGGGAAGTAGTTGGCGGAAAAGTTGAAGAATAGTTATGGATCAGCGTCGAAATATGTTGATTAAGAAAGAACTTGCTTGGCTGCGCCGGGGAGCACCTGCGCAAACGGTAAAGCCTAAGTTTCGAGTCGATGCCGCAAATGTTTTAATTGCAGGTGAGCCTGAGCCACGCAACCAAGGTGAGCTCCTTAAATTTGCTCTCAACCGTTTAGGTAAGACTGTTTATGAAGCCCACCATGTTCAGGTCAAACTTGGTGATAATGAATTAATTAATGATTTGTATTGGAATGTTGGTCCTGGAGATCGCATTGGCATAGTGGGTATTAATGGTGCGGGTAAGACAACGCTGATGAAAACTCTGGTGGGCGAAATTCAACCTACAGCAGGAAAACTTGTAACAGGAATAACTGTTAAAGCAGCTTTTCTTACACAACATCTAGATGAGTTAGATCCCACCTGGCGAGTGTTAGAAGCAGTTGAAAAGGTTGCTAACCGTGTTGAAATAGGCGGGGGACGAGAACTATCTGCTTCACAACTGTGTGAGCGCTTAGGTTTTGATCGTGAATCACAATGGACTCCAGTTGGTGATTTATCAGGCGGTGAAAAACGACGCCTACAACTCACACGTTTGCTCATGGATAGTCCCAATGTTTTATTACTCGATGAGCCTACAAATGATTTTGATATTGAAACCCTGACTGAACTTGAAGATTTGCTTGATGGCTATGGCGGGACCTTGATTGTTATTTCCCACGATAGGTATTTCTTAGAGCGCGTTAACTTCGCCATGAAGCCTTGCAACCTGATGCCAGCGCACCCAAAGAGAAGAAAACTTCTAGCGCTGCTGAGGAACGCCAACTCAAAAAGGACAAAGTCCGCCTTGAGCGACAAATGGAAAAAGCCGATACACGGATTACCGAACTTGAGGGTGAGCAAGAAGGTGCATCTTTTGATGCCGACCGTTTGAATGAAATTACTAATGAGTTAGCACAGTTGCGCGGCGAGAAAAATAGACTCGAGGAAGAATGGCTTCAGGTCACAGTTTTACTTGAGGGATAAGTTAAAATTCTCTACATGAGTCAAATATCGCATGCCATCGAAGTAATCCTCTTTCGTTCTCGCTTTCTACTAGCCCCGCTCTATTTAGGATTAGTTGGCGCACTAGCTCTTTTGGGTTATCGCTTTATCATTGAATTTATCCACCTAGCTGAAAAAATTGGCGATGCAACCCCACAGAGTTTCACTCTAGATCTTCTTGCACTCTTAGATTTAACGTTGCTCGCTAACCTTATTTTGATGGTTATTTTTGCAGGATATGAGAACTTCGTTTCTCGAATCGATGTGGCAACAGAGTCAAAGGATCGTCCTCATTGGATGGGAACTATTGACTTTAGTGGCTTGAAAATTAAGTTAATCGGTTCTTTAGTAGCAATTTCAGTAATTGAACTACTTAAAGACTTTATTGAACTATCTGGTCAGGACCATGTTGGTGCAGGAACCAAATGGAGAATCGTAATTCACCTGACATTTGTTGGCTCTGGAGTTTTGTTTGCACTGATGGATTGGATTGCCGACAAGCGAGAGTTTAGCGGCACGCATTAGTAGATGCGTTTAGATCTTCTTGCCGCACTTTCCGGCTTAATGATTGCTTTGCAGGCTCGTGCAAATGGTGAACTCTCGCATCGACTCAATAATGGTTTAGAAGCAGCGCTGGTTTCTTTTGGTTCCGGATTAATCATTATTGCCGCGATTGCTGCATTTAATCCATCCATTAAAGAAGGTATAAAGAACTTACGTGCGGCAGTTGCTAACAAAGAGATTGCCCGATGGAAGCTACTTGCTGGAGCCTTAGGTGGAAGCTTTGTTGCAATTCAAACTCATATCGTTCCCCTTATTGGTGTTGCAATCTATTCAGTGGCCTCAATTGCGGGACAAACCGCAATGTCTCTGGTTGTGGATCGAATCGGCCTGACCGGTGGTGGCAAGAAACTTATTTCCGGGCGCCGGGTAGCCGCAGCTGTATTAACTGTTTTGGCAGTCTTTGTTTCTGTCTTTGATCGCATTGATGCCAAGAATCTTTCACTTTTTGCTGTAGTGCTGGGATGTATAGCTGGGGCTGTAGTGGGTGTACAGCGGGCACTTAATGGCCAAATCAATGAGTATTCACACCAAAGCTTCACTACTTCACTACTTAACTTCATCACGGGAACATCACTTCTTGTCATTCTTATTCTGGGTGGGGTTCTCATAGGAAAGATCGAGCTGGTTCCATTGCCTGTTGGCCCATGGTGGATATACACCGGTGGGGTAATTGGCGTTATTTACATCGCTTTCACCTCAACGATTGTGCAACACCTCGGTGTTCTAACCTTCACACTCTTTAGTGTTGGCGGACAGCTAGTCGGATCTTTAGTAATTGATTTAGTTTCACCAACAAATGGTGTGAATGTAAGTGCTTATCTTGTAACTGGAATTGTTATGACGTACTTAGGTGTTATCGCCGGTGGCGTAAGTAGTTCACGAGTGCAGAAACCAAAGAGGCAGTAATAAAGAAGGCTGCAATTGCATAAGACCATGTCTTCACCCATGGCAATGTTGCTGCGTAATAACCCGCAAGAGTTATTCCTACGCCCCACAGCAATGCACCGAGCGCGTTAGCTGATAGGAACTTGTAGTAATTCATCTTTGAAGCACCAGCAATAGGTGGGACAAAGGTGCGAATCCAAGGGAAGAAACGCGCAGCAACTACTGCCCACCACCCTGTTTGTTCATAGAAGCGCTCAGAACGA
>JBEGPY010000100.1:0-3171 GCA_041181205.1 Actinomycetota bacterium
ATCTCACTCGATGCCGTAACAACTGAACTTGAGGTGGATGGAGTGAAGAAATTTGCCCAGGCATGGGATGAATTGCTCGCTAACGTGAAAGCAGCCCAACAAGGATGATAAAGATTTCAGGAGATGCGATCAAACACATTGATCGCAGCAATGTGCGCTATCACGCTTTGCTTGACGCTCACTTACGCCTATCCAAGAAAGACTCAACGATTTGGGGCGCTGCTGCCCAGGCTGAAGCCTCCGTTCGTTTAAATTGGATAGATCTTCCAGAGAGTTCAAGAGAACTTTTGCCAGCACTCGATGCCCTCTATGCAAAGCATCGCGATAAGAGCATGGTGATTTTGTGTGGCATGGGTGGGTCATCACTTGGCCCTGAAGTAATCGCACAAAGCTTTAAGAAGAAGCTGTTTATTCTTGATTCAACTGATCCTGATTATGTTGCTCATGCGTTAAGTAATGATTTAGCCAAAACCGTTGTGGTTGTCAGCTCAAAATCTGGATCAACAATTGAAACAGCCTCTCAGCGCGCACTCTTTGAATCTGCATTTACCCAGGCATCTCTCACTCCACAAAACCACATGGTCATAGTTACTGATCCTGGTTCGCCATTGGATAAGCAAAGTCGAGCAGCTGGTTACAGCGTTATAAATGCTGATCCAAATGTTGGTGGGCGCTTTAGCGTTCTGAGTGCTTTCGGCTTAGTCCCATCGGCATTGATCGGTGTAGACGTTTCTGTCTTACTAGATAGCGCCAGTGATGCCAAGGTTGCATTCCTTAAAGACCCAACGCTGGTAGTTGATATCGCATACCTTCTTGCATATCACGCAGGCCAATATCTCTCCTATACCGATGATGGCTCTGCAATGCCGGGCTTAAGTGATTGGGTTGAACAGTTGGTGGCCGAATCGACAGGCAAGAATCAAGTAGGACGACTACCCGTAGTAATTGAAAAAGCTGCAACTCATGCAGATGTATTTTCCATTGCATATGCCGGTTCTGCTGATTTAGTTGTAGAGGCAGACCTTGCTGCTCAATTCATTATTTGGGAGTGGGTAACCGCACTCGTTGGAGCAGCGTTGGAAATCGATCCATTCAATCAACCCAATGTCACTGAAGCCAAAGAGGCGACCTCGGCGTTGCTCAAGGAATGGTCTGGATTGCTACCAGTTTTTACTGCCCCACACACTGATGGTGCTGTAGAGATATTTGGAGAGGGCGTTGATCTTGCCAACTCACTAAAGCTGTTTACTCAAGGCATCCACAAAGATGGTTATGTTGCCATCATGGCCTACCTAGATCGCAAAGATGACGCACGGATTGCTCAGATTAGATCCATACTTTCGGAAAAAATCGATAAGCCAGTTACCTTCGGTTGGGGACCACGTTTTCTTCACTCCACGGGTCAGTTCCACAAAGGTGGTCAGCAAAATGGATCATTCTTACAAATCACCGGAACTCCATCAACAGATATCGCAATCCCGGGTCAAATCTTTGGTTTTAAGACTCTCGTTGCTGCGCAAGCATTGGGAGATGGAAAAGCTCTTGCTTCAAGAAAATACCCGCTCCTTCGATTTAATCTAACAAATCGTAGTGCGGGTATAGACCAACTACTTGAAGCAGTTAAGAAGATTTAACCTTCGTCATCTCCACGAAGTTTACGTAGCGCCTCTTCTAGAATTTTTTCGCCTTCAGCATCGGTACGGCGCTCTTTAACGTAGGCAAGGTGAGTCTTATATGGCTCATTTTTTACTGGGCTAGGTGGATTGTTGCGATCGCGACCTGCTGGGTAACCACACTTTGGGCAATCCCATTCAGCTGGAATAACTACAGTCTCTTCAACAGCAAATGATGGACGAACTTCATGACCATTAGCGCAAAAATATGAAACATAGGCGCGAGCAATCGAATCACCGCGTTCTGCCTCGCCCATTGGGCCGGCGCCGACTCGGCTTCCGCGAATTGCACTTGCCATGTATTACTCCTTTTTAAATTATGAAATTAAAAGATTTACTTAAGAACAAGACTTAAGGCAACAACGAGTGCAAACCAAAGTCCACCAGCAACGATTGTGAGGCGATCGAGGTTGCGCTCTACTACTGATGACCCACCGTAGTTAGTTGAGATTCCGCCGCCAAAGAGGTCGGAGAGTCCGCTGCCCTTGCCCTTATGCAAAAGGACGAGCAGGATCATGATGACGCTTGTAATGACGAGCAAGATTGATAGAGCTAATTTCACGTTGTCGAACTCCTTGTTTCGTAGAGGGTAAGGATACCTGCAAAACCGACCTGAGCCTTACTCTACTTGCGCGTGGAACTTCACAATCTTGGCTAGTTCTTCAGGATCTAGGCTCGCTCCCCCGATAAGGGCGCCATCGACATCGCTCTTTTTCATGATCTCTGCGATGTTGGAAGATTTCACTGAACCGCCATAGAGGATGCGCATATTTGAAGCGATTTCAGCAGAACCGATATTTTCAATCTCTTCACGAATTGCAGCACAGACTTCCTGTGCATCCTCTGGCGTAGCAACCTTGCCCGTACCAATTGCCCATACTGGCTCATATGCAATAACAATCTTTTTTAGCTCTGGCTTAGTAAAGCCTTCAAGACCTGCACGAACCTGGCGAATCACATGGCTGACATGGGCCCCTGATTCACGAATGGCTAACTCTTCACCAACACAGAAGATTGGAATAATCTCATTAGCAAGTGCAGCCTTAATCTTGCGATTAATAAGTGCATCTGATTCACCGTGAATAGCACGGCGCTCTGAGTGACCAATGAGAACGAATGTGCAACCGAGCTTGTGCAACATTGAGCCGGCGATATCGCCAGTAAATGCTCCACTTGCATCTGGTGAAAGATCTTGAGCACCATAGGTTAGTCGCAGACGATCTCCATCAATTAAAGTTTGAATGGAGCGGATATCAGTAAAAGGAGGAATGATCGCAACATCAACGGCGTCATAATCTTTGTCATTGAGTGAATAAACCAGTTTCTGGGCAACTGCAATCGCCTCAAGGTGATTGAGGTTCATTTTCCAGTTTCCAGCCATCAATGGTTTACGCATGAATGCTCCTTATAAGCCAAGTGCTTGAAGACCAGGAAGTTCCTTGCCCTCTAAATATTCTAACGATGCTCCGCCGCCAGTTGAAATATAACCGAACTCTGA
>JBEGPY010000101.1:0-3695 GCA_041181205.1 Actinomycetota bacterium
CAGGTCACGTCCCTCCAGAGTTGTTTTCCTACTCGTGGAGGATTTTTTATGTCGTTTCGCGCAATCCCAGCAGCTGTTGATCTGCCTGCCGTCGAACATGCGATATTAAAGTTCTGGCGCGATAACGAGATTTTCGAAAAAACTGTTTCTGCCCGTGAAGGCGCACCTGCATGGATGTTTTATGAGGGTCCCCCAACTGCAAATGGAATGCCAGGTACTCACCACATTGAAGCACGTGTATTTAAGGATGTCTTTCCACGCTTTCACACAATGAAGGGAAAGCATGTAATCCGCAAAGCTGGTTGGGATTGTCATGGTTTGCCAGTTGAAATCGCTGTTGAAAAAGAGTTGGGCTTTGCCGGTAAAGGCGATATCGAAAAATATGGAATTGCAGCATTTAACGATAAGTGCCGTGAGTCAGTACAACGACATGTTGGTGCATTCACAGACATGACACATCGCATGGGCTTCTGGGTTGATTTTGATGAAGCGTATTGGACCATGTCACCTGAATATGTTGAGAGTGTGTGGTGGTCTCTCAAAGAGATCTGGAAAAAAGGATTACTAGTTCAAGATCACCGTTGAGAGTGTGTGGTGGTCTCTCAAAGAGATCTGGAAAAAAGGATTACTAGTTCAAGATCACCGTGTTGCACCATATTGCCCACGATGCGGCACTGGACTCTCAGATCATGAATTAGCACAAGGCTATGAAACAGTTACAGATCCCTCAGTCTTTGTTCGCTTTCCCATTACTTCTGGTGATTTAGAAGCACTCAACGCTAGTTTCTTAGTTTGGACAACGACTCCTTGGACCTTGGTATCAAACACAGCCATTGCCGTTCACCCAGAGGTTGATTACGTGGCTGTTGAAGTAACTGTAGATGAAGTCAGTGAAGTACTAGTCGTTGCTGAGGCGTTATTAGAGAGCGTTAAGGGCGAGAAGAAGATTGTGAAGAAAATGCTCGGAAAAGAGCTAGAGCGCACAACATATAAGCGTCCCTTTGATTTCGTAGAGATTCCTGACGCTCATTACATTGTTCTTGCCACCTATGTAACAACAGAAGATGGAACTGGACTAGTCCATCAATCACCAGCATTTGGTGCTGATGACTTAGCGGTGTGCCGTGCATATGGTTTGCCCGTAGTTAATCCCATTGCACCAGATGGACACTTCTTAAAAGAGGTTGATGTTGTTGGTGGGATCTTCTTTAAAGAGGCCGATAAGTTATTAGTTAAAGAGTTAAAGGCACGCGGTGTTCTCTATAAGCACCAACCATATGAACACACCTATCCTCATTGCTGGCGCTGTCACACACCGTTGATGTATTACGCGCAACCATCCTGGTATATCCGGACAACTTCAATTAAGGATGCTCTGCTTCGTGAAAACGCAGCAACAGATTGGCATCCAGAGACTATTCGAGAAGGCCGTTACGGTGATTGGCTCAATAACAATATTGACTGGGCACTTTCCCGTAATCGCTATTGGGGCACTCCCCTGCCAATTTGGCGCTGTGAAAACAAGCATGACATCTGTGTTGATTCCCTAGCTGAATTGGGCGCACTTGCCGGACAAGAGCTATCGAATCTAGATCCACACCGCCCATTTGTTGATGACATTACTTTTGCATGTGCGCAGTGTGATTCAACAATGGTGCGTGTTCCTGAAGTAATTGACTGTTGGTATGACTCCGGAGCAATGCCATTTGCTCAATGGGGATACCCGCACAAGCAAGGCTCTGTTGAAAAGTTTAAAGAGTCATACCCTGCCGACTTTATTTGTGAAGCTATCGATCAAACACGTGGCTGGTTCTACACACTGATGACAATTGGAACCCTGGTCTTTGATAAATCCTCTTATAAGAGTGTTCTTTGCCTTGGACATATCTTGGATAAAGATGGCCGCAAAATGAGTAAGCACGTCGGCAATGTTTTAGAGCCAATCGCACTGATGGATCAACATGGGGCAGATGCTGTTCGTTGGTACATGTTGGCCGCAGGTTCGCCATGGGCGGCGCGCCGTGTTGGCCATGATGCAATCAATGAAGTCGTTCGAAAGACACTTCTAACCTATTGGAACACCGTCTCTTTCCACGCTCTCTATGCCAATGCATCAGCGTTTGATTTAAGTCAACGCACAAAGATCGCAGACCGACCACTCATGGATCGCTGGATTATCTCTGAACTCAATCTCTTGATCGAGGAAGTCGACGCAGCCCTCACTGATTTTGATTCACAGGTTGCAGGACGCGCACTAGCTAGATTCATCGATGATCTTTCTAATTGGTATGTGCGCCGTTCACGTCGCAGGTTCTGGGATGGAGATGCCAGTGCCCTTTCCACTCTGCATGAGTGTTTAGTAACTCTGACTCAACTTCTCTCTCCAATGGTTCCCTTTATTACTGAGCAAGTCTGGCAAGAGTTGGTGATTCCAGCAGATTCATCAGCAGTTGCTTCAGTGCATCTCTCTGATTTTCCAGTTGCAGATGCAGCAGTGATTGATCGCCAATTGGGAAACCAAGTGGCATTGACTAGACGCATCGTTGAACTTGGCCGTGCATCACGCGCAGAGTCCGGCATAAAGATTCGCCAGCCATTAGGCCGAGCACTAATTGCAGCAAGTGGATGGGCAGCATTGCCAGAACAGATGCGTGAGCAGATTGCAGATGAGCTCAATGTGATTGATTTGCAAGACATCGCTCACGCCGATGGAGATTTAGTAGATATCTCCATTAAAGCTAATTTCAAATCATTGGGTGCCAAATTTGGTGGCGCGGTCCAAGAGATTGCTAAGGCCATTGCGGCCAGTGATGCAACTGCCCTTGTGAAAACACTTCGCGCCTCTGGAACAACACAGCTAGGAATCTGGGAAATTGCTCTGGATGACCTCGTAGTAACAGAGGTGCCAAAGACAGGCTGGATGGTTGCCTCACATGAAGGTGAGAGCGTGGCACTTGATCTAGAGCTCACCCCAGCACTTATTGCTGCGGGGCATGTGCGTGAAGTGATTCGATTTATTCAAGAGCGTAGAAAGAGCGATGGCTTTGAAATCTCAGATCGCATCGATGTGAAATGGAATGCAACAGCACAAATAGCTAGCGCAATTGCCAGCGATGAAGCTCATATTAAGGATGAAGTACTTGCTATTTCCATGGTTCAAGATGCAACACTTGCAATTGAAGATAATGAACTTGGAATTGCTATCAAACTAACTAAAGCTGGCTAACTAACCCCATTAGTAATTGAACTCCAAAGAAGAGAACAATGAAACTTAAATCCAGGCTGACTGCGCCTAGGCGAAGTGGCGGGATGAAGCGTCCAACAAATGCCATTGGTTTATCAGTGATGCTATAGACAAGTTCAACAAGCATCAGGCCAATACCTTTTGGTCGCCAGTTGCGTGCAAACATACGAACATAATCAAGGATTAATCGTGCGAATAGCGCATAAAGAAATAATTGCAGGACGTTAGCTAGTAAAGCTCCGATGCGCACTAAGATCAGCTCTGGTTAAAGAAACTTGCTTGTGCCGCAGCTGATTTGTCTTCAACATCGATTGAAACATTTGCAGGAGAGAGAAGGAAAACCTTCTTTGTTACTCGCTCAATTGTTCCGTGCAAACCAAATGCAAGTCCACTTGCAAAGTCAACTAAGCGCTTGTGCTCTGACTCATCCATGTCAGTCAAGTTAATGATG
>JBEGPY010000102.1:0-4365 GCA_041181205.1 Actinomycetota bacterium
ATGATATTTCTAAAGCATCGAGCCGTGATTTAGCGATCATCATTGCCCAGGGCAAGAGCGCTGCAACAACAGTTGCCGCCACAGCTCACATCGCAGCTATTGCTGGAATCAAAGTATTTGCAACGGGTGGTTTAGGTGGAGTTCATAGAGGTGCTAATGAATCATTTGATGAATCAGCAGATTTAACCGCACTCTCACAGTTAGATATGACCGTTGTCTGTGCTGGAGTGAAATCAATTCTCGATGTTCATGCCACCTTAGAGCGCCTTGAGACTCTAGCAATTGGCATCGTGGGCTATAAAACCAACCGCTTCCCTGGTTTCTATCTCACCGATTCAGGCTTTGAGATTGAACACCGTGTTGATTCTGCCCAAGAGATTGCCGCAATCATTAAAGCCCGCAGCCAGGTTTCAACTTCTAACCATGCATTGATCGTTACTAACCCAGTTGAGAAGCAGATGGATAAAGCCCGTCACGATGAAATCTTGGCAACTGGTATGGCAAATGCTGCCCGTGATGGAATTGATGGAAAGTATGTAACACCATTTTTACTTGAGCATTTCCACACCGCCAGCAAGGGTGAATCACTTGCTATTAATACTGAAATCATTAAATCTAACTGCGCATTAGCTGCAGATATTGCGATGGCGCTTAAATGAAGAAAATCTTGTGTATTGGCGATTTAGCCCTAGATGTTATTTCGCAGTTAAAAGAGCCGATTAACTATGGCAATGACACTGCCAGCAGAATTTCAAGCCACCCAGGTGGTCAAGCTGCAAATGTTTCAACCTGGATTACTCGCACCCACTCCAAAGCGCAGTTAGTTGCCCGTGTTGGCAATGATCCCGTTGGTTTTGCCCTTATCTCTGATTTAGATAAATACGGCGTAGAACACATGAATTTGATGCACTCAGGACGCCCCACTGGTGTGGTCGTTATCTTGGTTGACTCCAATGGAGAGCGCACCATGTTTCCAGATAACGGGGCTAATGCAGATCTTGAGGTAAGTGATTTGCCACCCTTAGATGATGTAGATGGTGTGTATGTGAGTGGCTATGCATTACTAGATTTTCGCAGCCGCGAGGCCGTTCTTTCAATGATTGCAAAGATTAAAGCTGCGCGAAAGCCCATTTATTTTGATCCAACGACAACTGGAGCCATGAAGATTGTTTCTCGTGATGAAGTTTTATCCTGGGTCAGCCTCATGGATGGAATTCTGCTCAACTCTGAAGAGGCTCTTTACTTGGGTGATGCTAAAGATGTTGAAACGGCTGAAAAGAATTTAACTGCTTACACACCTCTCGTTGTCATTAAATTGGGTTCTCGTGGTGCCATGGCAGTTCATGGTGACATAGTTGCAAAGGTGTCAGGTCGACACAACAGGTGCTGGAGATTCATTTGCCGCTGGATTTATTCCAAAGTGGCTTGAAACAAATGATTTAGAAGCAGCCCTTTCTGCCGGAACGGCGTTGGCCGCAAAGTGTGTAGCAACTGTTGGGGCGCGCCCTCCCCTAGATTAAGCAACTCTCTTGGCACAATGCTCCAATGGCAACTGCGAAGACTCCCGCGAAAACTGCGGCAAAGGGGAAAAAACCCGTCGGTCCAAAACCTGGTGAATACCCAGGCAAGATCGTTGATATCGATGTTTCAAAGGAAGTTTCTGAATCTTTTCTTGAGTATGCATACTCAGTAATTTATTCACGTGCACTTCCAGATGCGCGTGATGGTTTAAAACCAGTTCACCGCCGCATCTTGCATCAGATGGCAGATATGGGTCTTCGTCCAGAGCGTGGACATGTTAAGAGTGCTCGTGTAGTGGGTGAAGTAATGGGTAAGTTGCACCCTCACGGAGATGGTGCAATTTATGACGCGCTTGTTCGTATGGCGCAATCTTTTTCTATGCGCTTGCCACTCATCGACGGCCACGGAAACTTTGGTTCACTGGACGCGGGTCCTGCAGCGATGCGCTATACCGAGGCCCGCCTTGCATCTGCTGCAATGGCAATGGTTGCTGAAGCTGATGAAAACACCGTTGACTTTGGCCCTAACTACGACGGCCAGTTAGCAGAGCCGCTCGTTCTTCCTGCTGCCTATCCGAACTTGCTCGTTAACGGTGGTTCAGGAATCGCAGTGGGTATGGCCACCAACATGGCTCCGCATAACTTGGGCGAGGTTATCGCTGCAACAAAGTTTTTGATTGAAAATCCTTCTGCCACAGTCAAGCAGTTAATGAAATTCGTTCCTGGTCCAGATTTTCCAACGGGCGGGGAACTCGTTGGCCTAGATGGTGTGCGCGAGGCTTATGCAACCGGTAAGGGCTCCTTTAAAGTCCGTGCCAGCGTTGAGATTGAAAAGGTCTCCACACGCAAAATGGGTATCGTTATTAAAGAACTTCCCTTCACTATCGGGCCTGAAAAAGTTGTTGAACGCATTGCAGCCCTTGTTAAGGCCAAAAAAATTGCCGGCATCAGCGACATCATCGATTTAACTGATGGTCAGACTGGTACCAACGTGGTTATTGAGATCAAGAATGGCTTTGAACCTGAAGCAGTTCTAGAACAGCTCTATTCATTAACCCCCATGGAAGATGCTTTTTCTATCAATGCCGTGGCATTGGTGAAGGGCAAGCCACAGACCCTTGGGATAAAAGAGCTACTTAAAGTCTTTATTGAGCACCGCATTGAAGTTGTTCGTCGTCGTAGTGAGTTCCGTAAAGCAAAGGCAGAGGGGCGTTTAACTCTTGTAGATGGACTCTTAAAGGCGATTATCGATATCGATAAGGTCATCAAGATTATCCGTGGCAGTGATGATGCAGCTGCTGCCAAAGAGAAGTTAATGAAGGACTTTAAATTAAACGATGAGCAAACAACCTATATCTTGGATATGCCACTTCGTCGTTTAACTAAAATGAGCAAGCTAGAACTTGAAACCGAGCAAAAAGAGTTAAAAACAACTATTGCAGAACTGACAAAACTGCTAAAAAGTGAAGATGCGATAAAAGCACAGGTTTCAGATGAGTTAACTGCTGTTGGTAAGTCATTTGCTACCCCACGAAAAACTCGAATTGGCGCTGCCTAAGCTCTAAGCGTTAAACTACGGCGTGATTTCAACCCAAGCGCTAGAACTTCGAGCAGGTGCTCGCCTGCTCGTTAAGGGCGTAACTGTGCGTATTAATAGCGGTGACCGCATTGGTTTTGTTGGTCGAAACGGTGCTGGTAAATCAACTCTGGCAAAAGTATTAGCGGGAGAAACTATGCCTGCAGGAGGCGTCGTCAATCGCACAGGAAAAATCGGTTACTTGCCGCAAGATCCCCGCACAGGTGATCAACCTGGCACAGTAATCGAACGTATTCTCTCTGCCCGTGATTTAGATCAAATTTCACATCGTATGAGGGCAGTTGAAGAAGAGATGGCAACGGCCCAAGGTGAAGCTCTAGAAAAAGCAATGGATCGCTACACCCGCGTTGAACATGAGTTCAGTGCAGCAGGTGGCTATGCAGCAACTGCTGAAGCAGAAGCGATTGCAACATCTTTAGGTGTGACAGAGGCCGTCTTTGCCCATGAGCTTTCCACACTCTCTGGTGGTCAACGCCGTCGTATTGAGTTAGCTCGTATTCTCTTTAGTGGCGCCGAAACATTGCTACTAGATGAGCCAACCAACCACTTAGATGCTGACTCAATTATATGGCTGCGTGAGTTTTTAGCTAAATACTCCGGCGGCCTTGTCATTATCTCCCACGATGTGAACTTAATTGAAACCGTTGTTAACAAGGTTTTCTATCTAGATGCCAACCGAAATGTCATCGATGTATATAACTTGGGTTGGAAGGCTTATCTATTACAGCGCGAACAAGATGAGCACCGCCGTAAAAAGGAGCGCGCTAACGCTGAAAAACGTGCAGAGATTTTGCAGAAGCAGGGTGAGAAGATGCGTGCAAAGGCATCGAAGGCAACTGCGGCACAAGGCATGTTACGTAGAGCTGAAAAGCTTCGCAGTGGTCTTGAAGATGTTCGCGTGAATGACAAAGTCGCACGCCTTCGCTTTCCAACCCCTGCCCCATGTGGCAAGACTCCCCTATCGGGAGAAGAGCTTTCGAAATCTTATGGTTCACTTGAAATCTTTACAGATGTGTCCTGTGTGATTGATAAGGGCTCTCGTGTTGTAATCCTTGGTCTTAACGGTGCTGGAAAGACAACACTTCTGAGAATTTTGGCTGGCGAACTTGAATCTGACACAGGAAAAGTTGAACAAGGCCACGGCTTGAAAATCGGTTACTACGCCCAGGAACATGAATCCCTAGATTTTGAGCGCACTGTTTTAGAGAACATGATGTCTGCAACCCCAGATCTGCGTGAACCTGAAGC
>JBEGPY010000103.1:0-3547 GCA_041181205.1 Actinomycetota bacterium
GAAGCAAAAGCAGCGCGTAAGGCAAAGGCCGATGCCGCAGCAGAGACAACGGATGGAGCGTAAGAAATGCCTAAGATGAAAACACATAGTGGTGCGAAGAAGACTTTCCGCATCACAGGTACTGGAAAGGTTATGCACGAGCGTGCTGGCAAGCGCCACTTACTCGAGCACAAATCTTCACGAGTCACCCGCCGTCTCTCAACTGAGAAGTCTGCAAAGCCAACCGTCACAATGACAGCCAAGCGCATGCTTGGCTTGAAGTAAGGAACGTGTGAATTAAATGAGAGTAAAACGCGGAGTTCACGCTGCTAAGAAGCGTCGCACAACTTTAGAACGTGCCAGCGGTTATCGCGGACAACGTTCCCGTCTTTTCACAAAGGCGAAGGAACAAGTTACGCACTCAATGGTTTATGCCTTCAACGACCGTAAAGATAAGAAAGGCGATTTCCGTCGCCTATGGATTCAGCGTATTAACGCTGGATGCCGCGAACATGGTCTTACATACAACCGCTTCATCCAAGGCCTTAAGGCTGCTGGAGTGGAAGTAGATCGTCGTGTTCTTTCAGATCTTGCAACAAATGATCCAGCTACAATGATTGAGAGCCTTAACTCGCCACATATTGCGCGAGTTAAGGCTCTTATTGGTTCTAGGGGCACAAAAGAGCGCAAATCATCGGGACACTTCGTTGCAGAAGGTTTGCAATGTGCCAGGGAAGCAATAGTTGCAAATACTGGCCCCCGCATTGAAACCTTGTATGTCACGCCATCAGGTCGGACTAAAGTAGAACAGATTGCAGACTTAACTTCATTGAACATCGTTGAAGTAAGCGATGACGTCATGAAGGCGATGTCAGAGACGATTACCCCTCAAGGCATTCTGGCCGTGTGTTCTATTCCCACTAGTTCCCTTGAATCAATTGTTTTAAATGGGACACGCAAATTTGTTTATCTCTCAGAGATTCAAGATCCAGGCAATGCGGGAACGATTATTCGCTCTGCCGATGCTTTTGGAATAGATGCAGTTATTACATCTCCAGGGAGCGTGGATCTCTATTCTCCGAAAGTTGTGCGCAGTACCGCAGGGTCACTCTGGCACACACCAGTTTTTGAAAACGTTGAATTAGCAACAGTTCTTGCTTTGGGTGTTCAAGCCTTCACTCTGGCTGCAGAGGCCTCGAAATCATTGAAGGAGCTAAAGATCACCAAAGATTGTGTGGCGATATTTGGCAATGAGGCCAGGGGATTATCAACGGCCCAAGCCACATCTTCTATTGAACAAGTCAAAATCTCGATGCCCGGTAATGCCGAAAGCCTTAATCTCTCAGCGGCGGCAACCATTGTTATGTATCACCTAGCAAATATCCCATCTTCCTAAACTCTCACAGGATAGAGTTGGCTCTATGCGCCAAGAAGATGTCTCACAATGGGTTAAAGATGCCCAAAGCGCCTTCAACGCCGCAAGTGATTTGGATTCTCTCAAAGCTGCTCGCTTAGCCCATTCCGGCGATAAGGCACCTATCTCCCTTGCCTCGCGAGGACTTGGATCTTTATCACCAGATGAAAAAGCTAGCTTTGGAAAAATCATTGGAGATGCAAAAGCTGCAATAGCAACGGCTCTAGCTAAGGCAACAGAAAAGCTTGAGGCCGAGCGAGATAAGAAAGTTTTGTTGGAAGAGGTTGTTGATATTACGTTGCCTGTTAATCGCAGACATCGCGGGGGTCTACATCCGATCTCAATTATCAAAAATGAAGTATCTGATTTCTTCATTGAGCAGGGTTATGCAGTTGCCGAAGGTCCAGAGCTCGAATCTGGCTGGTTGAACTTTGATGCACTCAATATTCCTGCAGATCATCCAGCACGAACTATGCAGGACACCTTCTTTGTTGAGCCGGTGGAATCTGGAATGGTGCTGCGTACTCACACATCACCTGTGCAGATTCGCACCATGTTGACTCAGACGCCACCGATTTATGTCATCTGTCCCGGTCGAACATTTAGAGCAGATGAGTTGGATGCAACGCATAGTCCAGTGTTCCATCAGGTTGAAGGCTTAGTCGTCGATAAGGGAATCACGATGGCACATCTGAAGGGCACACTCGACAACTTTGCCCGTCATATGTTTGGCCCAGATGTGACTACTCGACTTCGACCTTCATTTTTTCCTTTCACTGAGCCAAGTGCTGAAGTCGATGTTTTCTTTAATAATCGCTGGATTGAATGGGGCGGTTGCGGAATGGTCAATCCAAAGGTGCTACAAAGCTGTGGAATAGATACAGATGTTTATAGTGGTTTTGCATTTGGAATGGGATTAGAGCGCACATTGATGGTGCGACATGGCATAACCGATATGCATGACATCGTTGAAGGCGATTTACGTTTTACCCGCCAATTCGGGGTGGGGCTCTAATGCGCGCACCGCTATCGTGGATTAAAGAATTTGTTGATATCCCTGCAAAGGTAAGTGCAGATGAAATCTCTGATGGGTTAATCAGAGTTGGCTTTGAAGTTGAAGAAATTATCTACCAGGGCTCTGATTTAACTGGGCCACTTAAGTTTGCCAAAGTTCTCTCCATTGAGGAGTTAACTGAACACAAAAAGCCAATTCGCTATGTGGGATTGGATTGTGGCGAGAAGGAAACTCGTTACGTTATCTGTGGTGCTACAAACTTTGCAGTGGGGGACATGATTGTTGCCGCACTTCCAGGGGCAGTGCTGCCTGGTAATTTTGCAATCGGTGCTCGTGAGACTTATGGCAAAACCTCTAATGGAATGATTTGTTCTGCTCGTGAGCTAGGCATCAGCGATGAGCATGCAGGCATTATGGTTTTCTCAGAAGCAGATGCAAAGATTGGCGCAGATGCAATCGAAGGTTTGCAGATTAATGACGTAATTTTTGATGTGGCAGTTAATCCAGATCGCGGCTATGCATTGAGCATTCGAGGAATCGCCCGCGAGGTTGCAGGCTCACTAGGTCTCACATTCACCGATCCTGTCGACGCGCTTCGTTCTCTAAAGTTTTCAGAAACCGGCAAAGGAGTGAGTGCAAAGATTGAGGATAAGAGTTCGGCCTCAGTTTTCTATCTGCGCACTATGTCTAATTTTGATACTAAAGCAACAACACCGCTATGGATGCGCCGTCGTATTGAAAAGATGGGCATGCGCTCAATTTCACTTGTTGTGGATGTTACAAACTATGTCATGTTAGAACTTGGCCAACCATTACATGCTTTCGATAAATCAAAGATCAAAGGCGGCTTAACCATTAAGCGTGCTGGTAAGGCACAAAAGTTTGTCACGCTAGATGGCCAAGAGCGCACGTTGGATCCAGATGATTTGATGGTCTGTGATGATGATCAACCATTAGCCCTTGCAGGAACTATGGGTGGGCTTTCATCAGAGATCACACAAACCACAACGGATATTGCACTAGAAGCGGTGCGCTTTGATCCTGTATGTATTGCCAAGAATTCACGCAGACATAAGCTCTCTTCAGAGGCATCAAGGCGTTTAGAGCGAAGCGTTGATCCATCACTTGCTGAATTTGCA
>JBEGPY010000104.1:0-3111 GCA_041181205.1 Actinomycetota bacterium
AACTTCGATATCTTGCGCCGCTGGTTAACCTGGTCAGGTTATGACGTCACTTTTATTCGAAACGTGACTGATATTGATGACAAGATTTTGCATAAAGCAGTCCATGAAAAAGCACCGTGGTGGGCAGTTGCAATGAAGTATGAGCGCATCTTCACGCAAGCCTTTGCTTCCTTAAATGTTTTACCACCCACTTATGAACCACGGGCAACGGGCCACATCACTCAGATGATCGAACTGATGGCAAAACTTATTGATAATGGCGCTGCATACGCTCCTGGTAATGGTGATGTGTATTTAGAGGTTCGCAAACTTAAGCGTTATTTAACTCTCTCTGGCCAAAAGCTTGATGATCTACAACCAGCAGCAGATGCTGATGAAAAATTCAAAAGAGATCCACGTGATTTCGCTTTGTGGAAAGCAGCAAAACCTGGCGATCCATCATGGCCAACACCGTGGGGGCCGGGCCGACCTGGCTGGCACTTGGAATGTTCTGCCATGGCGCATGCTTATCTAGGTGAGGCATTTGATATTCACGGTGGCGGTTTAGATTTAGTTTTTCCTCACCATGAAAATGAGATCGCGCAATCTGAAGCTGCTGGATATAAATTTGCTAACCGCTGGTTGCATAACGCCTGGGTGACTCAAGCTGGTGAAAAGATGAGTAAGTCTCTTGGCAATACATTGCAGGTGGAAGTTATTTTGCAACGTGTTCGTGGAATCGAACTACGTTGGTATTTAGGCAGTGCGCACTACCGTTCAATGCTGGAGTACTCAGAGGCAGCCCTCGATGAATCAGCTGTGGCATTTCGTCGTATTGAAAACTTCTTAACTCGCTCAGTGGAACTTCTTGGCACAGAGCCAGAGCCAACAATTAACGATGCCTTTTGCGCGGCAATGAATGATGATTTAGCTGTGCCAGCAGCGCTGGCTTTGATATCTGAGAATCTTCGTCTTGGAAATCAAGCAATTACTGATGGTGATAAAAAGGCGATCGCTAAAAACGCCAATGAAATCCGCGGTGCTCTGCAGATTCTGGGCTGTGATCCTTTTGATTCAAATTACCCACAAAGGGCATCAGGAAATGTGAATGCAGCACTTGATGGTGTTATTCAATTGGCGCTAGCAGAGCGCACAGCTGCACGTGAGCGTAAGGATTTCGCTGCATCAGATGCCATCCGTGATGGACTACTCGCTTTAGGAATTACAATTGAGGACACAGCACAAGGGCCACGTTGGTCAATGGGAGAAAAGAGCTAACCATGGCCGGCAACTCATCGCGTAAAGGCGCAATCCGCCAATCTAAAAAGGGTCCATCTTCAGGTACTGGTGGAAAAAATAAGAAGCGTTTAACTGGCAAAGGCCCAACACCTAAAGCTGAAGATCGTCCTTATCACGCAGCTGCAAAGCGCAAGAAAGCTGCAGAGAAGAAAGCAACACGTTCTCCTTCTACGCGTTCAACTTCTCCGCGCGCAACAACTATGTCCCGTGCAACTCCATCACGTGCACCACGTGGTGATCGTCCACGAGGTGAAGTAGTTGCAGGTCGTAACGCAGTACTAGAGGCATTACGTGAAGCAGTGCCTGCCACAGAGTTATTAGTTGCTCGCAGCATCGATGTTGATGATCGCGTTGCAGAATCACTCAAGCTGGCACTTCACTTAGGTCTACCAATTCGCGAAGCACACCGCGCTGAAGTTGAAGGCATTTCACCTAATAGCCAGGGAATTATCCTGGCAATTAAGCCTTTCCAATACTCTTCATTTGAAGAGATCATGTCTCGTGCTAAAAATCCTGCCCTAGTTGTTGCACTCGATGGTGTGACAGATCCACGTAACTTAGGTGCAATTGTTCGTAGTGCTGCTGCTTTTGGCGCAGCAGGTGTTTTGATGACTGAGCGCCGCGCTGCTGCAATGACTGCATCTGCGTGGAAGGCATCAGCAGGAGCTGCAGCCCGTATGCCGATTGCTCAAGTAACTAACCTTGCTCGCACCATCGATGCAGCTAAGAAGCAGGGTCTCTTTGTTGTTGGCTTAGATGGAGAGTCGGAAGACACCATTGCTTCGATGAAGATTGCCGCAGAGCCCATCATGATTGTGGTTGGCAGTGAAGGAAAAGGCCTTGCACGATTAACTCGTGAGAAGTGCGATCTAGTCATCTCTATTCCAATCAGCGCAACAACTGAGTCTTTGAACGCATCTGTTGCAACCTCCATTGCCTTGTTCCACATAGATCAGGCACGCCGTAAGGGGTAAGTAGGTGATTTACACTCGTTTTATCGCACTCGGTGACTCCTATACCGAGGGTATGTGTGATGAGAAAAAATATGGCAACTACCGCGGTTGGGCTGATCGCGTTGCCGATGTTATGGCAACTGCGCATCCAGATTTCACGTATGCCAACTTATCTATTCGTGGAAAGTTAGTCAGACAAGTTCTAGATGAGCAGATTGATGCAGCCTTAGCCCAAGTTACTGGACCCGACACACTCATTTCTTTTCATGCAGGTGCAAATGATGTTATTCGACCTGGATACAAGGCCGAGATTGTTTTAGCCCAATACGCCGATGCTGTTAGACGCTTAGCTGCATCAGGTGCAACGATTTTGCTTTTCACTGTTTTAGAGCGCACAGGCAACACTGGACGCTCTGCAAAGATGTGGGAAGAGCGCTTCGGTGGGTTTAATCGAAATGTTCGCATGGTGGCAGAAGAAGTTGGCGCAATCATTGCTGATGCAAATGAAGAAACGGCATTTAGTGATCGCAGATTCTTAGCTTTTGATCGTTTGCACTTAAATACCATGGGACATGAACGTGTTGCAGATGCAGTACTTGAACTTCTCGAACTCCCATTTGATGCGGGATGGCGTGAACCTCTGCCACCGGCAAAGCCTGAACCTAAGATATTTAAGGTGGTAGTAAGCGTTTTATGGTTTATTACTTTTGCTCTGCCTTGGATGTGGAGACGAGCACGCGGTAAATCATCAGGAGATGGTCGTAGTTGCAAATATCCAATAGCCATTCATTGGCCGTTGAATTTAGATTGAAGTAAGTGTCCATTCCCAGGTGTGAATACCTGGTTTGATGATGTATTTAGGCAAAGTATCTGGACCACA
>JBEGPY010000105.1:0-3063 GCA_041181205.1 Actinomycetota bacterium
TAATTTTGAAAGGTGCTGATCAAAGAAGATCACACCACCAATGGCAGCTCCCATGATTCCCACACCAGACCACACGGCATACGTAATACCCACTTCAAGCTTTTTAAGTGAGATTGCCATGAGTGAGAAGGCGATTACATAACCAACGGCAACTCCAAGTGAGGGCCATAGCTTGCTCAGTCCATCGCTAGCTTTGAGGAATAGCGTTCCGGCAATTTCAGCAACAATTGCGATTGAAAGTAAGAACCAGGCCATAGTGGGCAGATTACCTTATTTGTAGCAAGAACCGCCGTATAAGCCAGATTTAGTGATCCACTATATGAATTATATCGCAATCAACCCTTTTATTTTTCTGGCCGCCATCTTGAACGATAGAAAGCCAATCTTGAAATTCCTTGTTGAGGTTACACTCCATTTTCCATTTTTTATATCCAACATCGTTCTCCCACAGGAAGAAGAAAGCCACATGATCGACATATTTACCTGAATCAACAGTTCCGAACTTAAAAACAGCTTCGAGATTCTTGTGTGCAAATTTTGCAAACTTCCAAACAAGTTCCTCTGTGCCTTCTTCGGCACCTGGAATCACTTTCCAGTAGTTAATTTCTAATATTCTAGTCATCACTCTCCTCAACAAATGTCAGTTTTGCGAAATTATGTTTAATAAGGTAAGCCCGACCTCTTAGTCACGCATCTTGAAAACTTGACACGACAAGCGTAGAGGTTGAGTGCTAGCACTCATTTTGAAATTCAAGACAACTCTTGATGGAGATGCTACGAAAGCATGTATAACTTTTTGTAATGACCAAGAGCAGGCTCTGCTCTATATGCCGGATTAAGAAATCTTTTTGAAACTCTCTCCAGAATTAGTGGAAGTGTAGATATCTGGTCCAACTGTTACCAGCATCAACTGATCACTTGCGCTGAGAATCCCCAGCGCTCCTTTAAATGTATTGAGCTCTGTCCAGGTTTTACCGGAATTTATTGACTTAAAGAGGGTCTTGCCACTCACGGCATAAAGTCCCGATTTACGCCATTCAATTTGAGTGATTTTAAGATTGTTTTTCATCTTAGTTGTAGATTTAAATGCATTCTTGGTAAGCAGCAATTCTGAACCCTTAATGGCTATAGCCATACCTGGCATCTCAGGTGAAACTGCAATATCCGTGAAGGTGTTTGTTCCTAAATATCTCCAGGTCTTTCCAGAATCCGGTGAGTACATTAAATTTCCACTCTGTGAATCTGAGCCGTATAGATCACTTCCGGCACCTTCTAAAAAGTGGAAATCAACTTCCCCGACTAAAGAGATTGCTTTCCAAGTTAAACCACCATCAATAGATTTAACCAGGCCAATTGGATTTGGCATTTTGGAACCTTCGGCAGGGTGTCCACTTGCAAGCAATGCCTTACCTAGGGTTGTAAACCCCATCACGTCAATCTTTTCTTTTCCAACTAACTTCATATTATTCTTTCCAACTAGCTCATAGAGGCCTTCATGAGTCAAAACAAACAGTTTGTTTTCAACCACTTTTACATGATGTATGTGTGGAACAGAGTCGAGGGTTACCGCAGTTGCTCTATTTCCAACCATCATCAGCGCAACAATCGCGAAGACAAAAAAACCGACTTTCAAACCCTTAGCCTCTGACTTTTTCATTTCTTCCTTATTCTCTGTAGTAAAAATATTCTTCTAAACTCTGCCCGCTATCACGCTGCACAGAAGCCACTGACGGTGCAGCCTGCGCTTGAACAGATTGCACCATGAAAATGGCAACTAGAATTAGGGACAGCACTCTCTTCATGTTATTAATGGTTCGACTCTACTTAGTCTTCGCCAGTAATTACTTCATGGCTTGACATGTGCATGGAAAAACTTTACCAGTTGAGTCTTTTTGTGTGACCTTTTGTGAAAGATTCGATAATGAGTTGTGATTAAAGATACACAATTACGCTCAGCCGATGCCAAAAAAATGCCCAATAAGCCGCAGAGAAAATTAGAAAGAGCCTCGATTTCTCGAGGCCCTCTCATGCAAAGCTACTGCAACTCTTTTGACCACTACCAATAGATCGAATTGCACTAACTAAGACTGTGGTGGAGACGACGGGATTTGAACCCGCTCCAACGGATTGGTAATCAGTTAGGCTGCCAATTACAACACGCCCCCAACACGAGGGTGAAGTTAAGGCTTTGCCTATAGTTGAATCTCGTTACCATTCAAACCTGTGGATAAAAATTAAGGGACAAAAGCAAAAGGGACTCGGCGATTAACCAAGTCCCAATTACTACCAATCCGTTGTGGCCAAAGTATTACATGAATTCCCAGTTACTCGCAGTAACTTCAAAAATAAAGAAGAGTCGCCCTATAAGCCGGATCCTGTCCTCTTGCGAGGGATCACCATCCATCTAGATCTGTAATTACTTACAGATTCAAGCAACCTACCCGTTGACTCGAGCGAGCAGCTCTCAAGCGCCAACTGCATGGTCTTGCTCCAAGTGGGGTTTACATAGCTAACTGCATTGCTGCAATTACTGGTGGTCTCTTACACCGCCGTTTCACCCTTACCAACTTTCGTTGGCGGTTTGCTTTCTGTTGCACTAATCCCGCGGATTGCTCCGGGTGGGCGTTACCCACCACTTTGCTCTTTGGAGTCCGGACTTTCCTCGGTACTTTCGTAACGCGGTGATCCGGGCGACTCTTCTTGTGGGCAATTATAGTCGAAGGATAAGCCCCTACGATTAGCCCATGATGAGCGCACAACTGCCTAATGATCCTAAGTGGAAGCGCGCTTCAACTCTTCTTGACTCCAGTAACACTTCTGCTGATCTGGCTTTAATCGGTATTCCAGCACATCTATCTTCAATCTCACCAACGAGCGCAGATCAAACCCCTGATGCAATCCGTGCGGCATTAGCTAGATATTCAACCTATTCCACATCTGACAACCTTGATCTTGCCGCTAATCCCATTGCAGATTTAGGTAATGTGGAATCACCTGATGGAGATGAAGGAATTGCTCGTGTGCACAGCGCAGTTAAAGGGTTATTAGGTAAGCACAAACTCC
>JBEGPY010000106.1:0-3058 GCA_041181205.1 Actinomycetota bacterium
GATAAAGTTTAAAGAAGCACCAGTAGCAAGTGATATTTCAATCTCTTCGCCAATTTCACCGGCGCCATTATTTTCAATTACAACTGTTGCCTTGCTGTTAATTCCAGCTTGGATTACAACCCGACTTAACTCCGCAGAGCTACCTGCTTTGCGAGCAAGAAAAATTGGCTCAGCTAGCTCTAGATCATTATCAATCGTCAGTACTGAGATTTTTTCAACCGTTTTACGAATCCGATTGGTAACAACATCATTAGATTCATATGCTGGTGGAAAATCTGTCGACAATGGCGTCGTTAGTTTTACTCCAGCTGGCAAAGAATCACGATTTGAAATTGAAATTCGGTCCGCAACATCAACTGTGATGTCATGTAAACCGGCAAGCCGCTTTAAGGGTGTAAAGCGCCAAGCCTCTTCCCGTCCACTTGGGGTCAGGTAATTAGTTGTTAATGCACTCATTAACCAACTGCACCTTCCATTTGCATTTCAATCAGTCGGTTTAACTCAAGTGCGTACTCCATTGGCAATTCTTTTGCGATTGGCTCAATAAAGCCACGAACAATCATCGCCATTGCTTCATCTTCACTTAAACCACGAGACATTAGATAAAACAGTTGGTCATCACTGACCTTTGAAACTGTTGCTTCATGACCCATCGAAACATCATCTTCTCTAACATCGACATACGGATATGTATCAGAGCGGGAAATGGTGTCAATTAAAAGCGCATCACATTTAACCGTGCTCTTAGAGTGATGTGCACCGGCTTCAACTTTTACTAGTCCACGGTAAGAGGTTCGGCCTCCACCACGAGCTACAGATTTGGAGATGATTGTTGAAGATGTGTATGGGGCAGCATGGACCATTTTTGCGCCAGCATCTTGATGCTGACCTTCACCAGCAAATGCAATTGAAAGAGTTTCACCCTTTGAGTGTGGACCCATCAACATTACAGCTGGGTACTTCATGGTTACCTTGGATCCGATATTTCCATCGATCCACTCCATAGTTGCACCTTCAGCACAGGTTGCGCGTTTGGTAACTAAGTTATAAACATTGTTTGACCAGTTTTGAATGGTTGTATATCGAACACGAGCATTCTTCTTTACGATAATTTCAACCACAGCTGAGTGCAATGAATCAGATGAATAAATTGGTGCAGTACATCCTTCAACATAATGAATGTAGGAATCTTCATCAGCGATAATTAAAGTTCGCTCAAATTGACCCATATTTTCAGTATTGATACGGAAGTATGCTTGAAGTGGAATATCTACCTTTACGCCCTTTGGCACATAGATAAATGATCCACCGGACCAAACTGCAGTATTAAGGGCAGCAAATTTGTTATCACCAACTGGAATTACTGTTCCGAAATACTCTTTGAACAGCTCAGGGTGAGTACGAAGTGCAGTATCGGTATCAAGGAATAAGACTCCTTGTTTTTCAAGATCTTCGCGAATTGAGTGGTAAACCACTTCAGATTCATATTGCGCAGCAACACCAGAAACTAATCTTTTCTTTTCTGCCTCTGGAATACCAAGTCGATCGTAGGTATTTTTAATGTCATCTGGCAGATCTTCCCAAGATGTTGCCTGCTTCTCGGTTGAGCGAACAAAGTACTTAATTGTGTCGAAGAAAATTCCACTTAGATCAGATCCCCAACTTGGCATTGGCTTCTTTTCAAATAATGAAAGACCTTTAAGGCGCAGATCTAGCATCCATTGTGCCTCACTCTTTTTCGCAGAGATGTCTCGAACAACCTCTTCATTTAGACCGCGACGGCTATTTGAACCCGCGTCAGTTTTATCCGCCCAACCGTATTCATACTTACCAATACCATCTAATTCTGGGTGGGCGATTTGGGTCATGAGCGAGCTCCTTCTTTTATTTTGTTCTTACCTTTTTGGGAAACCTCTGATGGGATAAATGTTGTGCAAACTCCATCACCGTGAGCGATTGTTGCTAGACGCTGAACATGAGTTCCAAGAATTGCTGAAAATGCTGCAGTCTCTGCTTCGCATAGTTGTGGAAATTCTGATGCCACATGTGCAATTGGACAATGGTGTTGGCAGATCTCTTCGCCATTTCCCATTTTATCTGTTGATGCCGCATAGCCTTCTTTAGTTAGCAGCTTTGCTAATGCCTTCGCTTTTTCAGAAACAGATTTATTTGAATCCTTTATTTGGCTTCCTTTACGTTCAAACTCATTGGCTCGAGATTGCGCAAACTCATTAACTAGATGAGATCCGTTTTTGCTTGCCATAAATTTAAGAGCGGCAACTGCCAAGTCATCATATGAATGTTCAAACTTCTCTCGTCCAGAATCAGTCATTACAAATACTTTTGACGGTCTACCTCTGCCCCGAAGCGCACTTGCCTGATATGGATCCCGAGCGGTTAAAACACCTTCGCTAATCAACGAATCTAAGTGGCGCCGGATTCCAGCAGGAGTAATTGATAGTTTTTCAGCTAGATCAACAGCACTTGCCGGTCCACCCTCTAAAATTGTGCGGGCAACCTGATCGCGGGTCTTATCTGGCTCATTCTTTTTCACAACATAAGTGTTGCGTAATTCCTCAATAAGCGCCAATCCAACCACGCTCTATTTGTGTGAAATTGGACTTACACCTGTTAAATCAGGCGGGTGCACTCCTAAAACCAATAGGCTTAAATCATGTTGGTAAGCAAAGGCTCAATAGCAGGCAAGGTTTTTGGCTTATTGGTCTTCTTCCAGATAGCAATTGTTGTTACTGGAGGCGCGGTTCGCCTAACTGGATCAGGCCTTGGCTGTCCAACCTGGCCAGAGTGCACACCGGGTTCCTATACGCCTGTGCCATACCAAGCAGAAGGGCAATTGCATGCTTGGATCGAGTTTGGTAACCGACTATTAACTTTTGTACTCCTATTGTGCGCTCTGATTGCATTAATTATTGCGGTCCGCGTTTCGAAAAATGCGGTAATGAAAAGTAGGGTGAGATTTCTAGCTGCGCTGCAGGTTATTGGAATATTTGGGCAAGGTGCATTAGGCGGAATTACCGTACTAACAGATTTAAATCCA
>JBEGPY010000107.1:0-3055 GCA_041181205.1 Actinomycetota bacterium
GTCAACAGGTTTTAGATATATCCCGTTAAGCCGTGGATGTTTTTTAGATTTACCTGATGTGTTGCTGGCCGCTAGATAAGGGCCGTTCAGATAGGAAAATGGTAGCACCTTATGGCGTTAATAGGCAAAATCGGCACAATTAAGCGGAAATAACGTTGGCTCCTTGGCGAGCAATACCAAGTTCGGTTGCAATGAATTTATCTCCAGCAGCTCTGCGTAGTTCTTCGGCCTCAGATGGACCGCCGGTGTGAAGTACCAAAACTGTTGGACCAGCACCTGAAATAAAGGCTGCAACGCCAGCATTGCGAAGCTTTGTTAATAGCGCAAAAGATTGTGGCATTGCATCTTTGCGGTATGACTGGTGCAAAAAGTCAGCCGTTGCACTGTGGAGAAGATCTGGACGATGCTCTAGTGCATGCACTAATAGCGCTGCATTTGAAGTATTTCTCACAGCATCGGCGTGGGGCAAAGTTTCAGGCAACATCTTTCTAGCCTTTGAAGTTGCAACAGCAGTTGCTGGAATAAATGCAAGGGCGCTAATACGTGTATCGACATCAATATGAACTGATTGCGCCACCATGCGTCCGCGTTGTGAATCTTGCCAAGCAATATTTGCACCACCAAAAATTGCAGCTGCGACGTTATCTGGGTGGCCCTCCATTTCATTAGCAATTACCAACATATCTTCTAGTGACATGCGTTCATTGCCACCAAGAACAAGGGCGCGAGCAAGTGATAGGCCACCAACGATTGCGCTGGCTGATGAACCAAGACCGCGACCATGTGGAATGACATTTAACTGGCGAAGTGCAATACCGCGTGGTTTTCCACCAAGGAATTCAAAACCTTTATACATCGCCTTAATAACCAAGTTCTTATCATTTCTTGCGACATCATCGGAGCCTTCGCCAGTGACATCAACATCAACGCCTGGTTCATCTTGAACTTGAGCGATGTATCGATCAAACATGGTCAGAGCTAAACCAAGGCAATCAAAGCCTGGACCTAAGTTTGCACTCGTTGCAGGAACTTGCACCTGCATAGGTTGGGCTTTAAATGTTGGCTTCATGATGAACTCTTAGGAAAGACCTAGCGCTTTTGCAGCAGCTTTAAGGTTGACTGGAACTACCACTGGCTTCTTCGCAGAATCAAGGGCGTAAGGAATATCTTTCAAGCCATGGCCGGTGACAGTAATGACGATTGTCTTACCTTGAGGCAGCTTTCCAGCCTTTTTATACTTAATAAGTCCAGCTAATCCTGCAGCAGATGAAGGTTCAACAAAGATTCCCTCTTTAGCTGCAATTAAACGATAGGCAGACAAAATCTCTCTATCTGTCACTGAATCAATCACACCACCTGAAAGATCACGGGCTTCAACGGCTTGTGCCCAGGAAGCAGGGTTTCCAATGCGAATAGCAGTTGCAATGGTGTCTGGGTTTTTAACGATCTTGCCCTTAACAATTGGGGCAGCACCGGCAGCTTGGAAACCATACATCTGTGGCAATTGTGATGACATACCATCCTTGTAATACTCCTTATAGCCCTTCCAGTAAGCAGTGATATTTCCAGCGTTTCCAACTGGCATTGCATGAATATCTGGAGCATTGCCCAACATGTCCACAACTTCAAAGGCCGCAGTCTTTTGTCCTTCAATGCGGTAAGGATTAACTGAATTAACTAGTGCAACTGGATAGTTCTCTGAAAGTTCGCGAGCAAGTGTTAAACAATCATCAAAGTTGCCATTGACCTGCAAAATAGTTGAGTCATGAATAACTGCTTGGGCTAACTTGCCCATCGCAATTTTTCCCTTAGGAATTAAAACTGCTGGTGTCATGCCAGCTCTAACGGCATATGCCGCAGCAGATGCTGAAGTGTTTCCTGTCGATGCACAGATGACCGCCTTAGCGCCATCTTCTGCCGCTTTTGAAATCGCCATTGTCATTCCGCGATCTTTAAAAGAGCCTGTGGGATTTAAACCTTCGTATTTAATCCAAACATTATTACCTAGTAGCTCTGAGAGGTTGCATGCATAGATAAGTGGTGTGCCACCTTCACGCAAGGAGATGATCGGGGTATTTGCACTAACAGGTAAGCGGTGGCGATATTCTTCAATGACTCCGCGCCATTGATGGGCTCCGCTTTTCTTGTTTCCAAAAATCCCCATTTAGGCAACTACCCCCTCAACGCGAATTACTGATTCAACTTTGCTCACAATATCCATATCAGTTAATTTCTTAATGCAACCCTTAAGGGATGATTCAGTTGCAGAATGTGTGACAACAATGAGTTCGGCGTCACTGCCGAGTCCTGCTTGGCGCACAGTTTGAATAGAGATGCTTTCACTGGCAAATACTTGGGCAATTGCAGCCAAAACACCTGACTTATCAGCCACATGCAAGCGAATAAAGAACTGTGATTTCACATCACCAACAGGTGCGATATCAAGGTCGGCATAGTCAGATTCACCATAGCCAACAGTTGAGTAAGCACGGTGGCGAGTAACAGCAACTAAGTCACCCAAGATTGCAGATGCAGTTGGTGCACCGCCTGCTCCGCGACCATAGAACATGAGCTGTCCCGCAGCCTCTGATTCAACATAGACGGCGTTAAAAGCGTTGCGCACAGATGCCAATGGATGTGAACTTGGAAGTATCACTGGATGCACGCGCACAGAGATCTCATCTTTAACTGTTAGCTCTGCAATAGCGAGCAGCTTGATGACAGAACCCATTGCTTTGGCTGCATTCACGTCATCAAGTGAAATAGCAGAAATACCCTCGCAATACACCTCATCAATTGTCACAGTGCTATGGAAAGCAAGGCTTGCAAGAAGAGCAGCTTTTGCTGCAGCATCATGTCCTTCAATATCTGCAGTGGGATCAGCTTCGGCATAGCCAAGTGATTGTGCTTCTTTTAATACATCATTAAAGGCACGGCCTTCTTCATGCATTTTTGTCAAGATGTAGTTAGTTGTTCCATTCACAATTCCCATAACGCGAGTGATTTGATCACCAGCAAGTGATTCACGCATTGAACGGATAATTGGAATCGCACC
>JBEGPY010000108.1:0-3044 GCA_041181205.1 Actinomycetota bacterium
GCCATCTGGGGGATTGCCCTCTACATTTCGACAGGTATTAGTTATGCGCGCCAAGGCATTTGGCAGATAAGAGGGAACCATGTCATCAATTCCTAATGAGTTGTCCTATACCAAGGAACATGAATGGGTTTCAGCTGTTGATTTAACTTTCACAATGGGAATTACTGATTATGCCCAGGCAGCTTTGGGAGACATTGTTTATGTGCAACTTCCAAAGGTTGGGGAATCAGTTGTTGCTGGAAAAGTTTGCGGCGAAGTTGAGTCAACAAAAAGCGTTTCAGACATCTACGCACCTGTTACTGGAACCATTGTCGCGATCAATGACTCTCTATCGAATTCTCCTGAAACTATCAACTCAGATCCTTATGGAGCGGGCTGGCTCGCAAAAATTGAGGTAGCCACAGCGCCTTCAGAGCTACTTACCGCAGCCCAATACGGCGAATTAACCGCTTGACCTTATTCCTCTAACTCTCTAGTGTCACCCTTAAGTTGACGGTGAGGAGGTAGAGACGATGGCTGCAGAACAATCGCAGAATGAGTTAACTACCACCCTGCATCTTGGAGTTCGTGAAGTTAGCAATTCCCCTGCTAACTACCTAGAAGAGCAGCTGGCGTTAATGTCGCCAGAAGATCGTGCAGTTCTAGCTGAGATTCAAAACTCTGATGGTCAAAAGGCAATGATTGTCATCGCCCGTGGAGCCCACAAAGGCTCACGGTTCTTGATCACTGCTGAGGGAGTATCAATCGGCCGTGCTGGACACAACGCCATCTTCTTAGATGACATTACTGTTTCTAGAACTCACGCAACGATCGCAAAGAACGGTCCAAGTTTTGTTTTAAAGGATGCGGGATCACTTAACGGTACCTACATCAACAATGTTTCGGTGACAGAGCACTCACTTGTTTCAGGTGATGAGTTCCAAATCGGCAAGTTCCATTTACTTTTTATCGGCTCCAACAAATAGATATTTAGACACGAAGAAACTAGGGGAGTAGTCATGGCCGTACCAGCACGCGCGTACTTAAGCATCGGTGAAGTTCTCAACCGTTTGCGAGGAGACTTTGCAGATATCACTATTTCAAAGATTCGTTTTCTTGAATCTGAAGGATTGATTGAGCCGCAACGTACGCCATCTGGTTACCGCAAGTTCACTAGCTCTGACCTAGAGCGTTTGCGCTATGTGCTCTTGGCACAACGCGATCAGTATTTGCCATTGAAAGTAATCAAAGACAACCTCGATGCAATCGATCGTGGTTTGCAGCCAGCTGCAGCCGGAGGAGTTCCTCGTCCAAACATTGGTCTTGCAACTATTGATGGCGAGATGGCACCGAGCGCGTTTGGTGAAGTCAGTGAGATGCGCCTATCTCGTGAAGAGCTCCTGAAAAACAGCGGACTATCAGAGGCACATTTAGTAGAACTTGAAGGCTATGGATTAATCGCACCTCGTGGCCGTCACTACGACGGAGACGCTCTTGCAATCGCAAAGGCTGTTACAGAGATGGGTGGCTTTGGAATTGAAGCCCGCCACCTGCGTTCATTTAAATCTGCAGCAGATCGCGAGATCGGATTAATCGAACAGGTCATTACTCCGCTGACTCGTCAGAAGAGCGCCGAATCAAAGGCACGGGCAGAAGAGGTTCAGAAGGAGATTGCATCTCTTTCAATCCGCCTGCACGCAGCACTTGTGCGCGGCGGCCTTAATCGCCTTCGCTAACAGATCGCGCAATTGATGTTAATTCCTATGGAGGTCATCGGCGTTCGCGTTGAGATGCCCTCCAACCAACCAATCGTTTTGCTCAAAGAAATTGATGGCTCAAGGTTCTTGCCCATCTGGGTTGGAGCGGTTGAAGCAACGGCGATTGCATTTGCCCAGCAGGGCGTTGAACCACCGCGTCCCTTAACTCACGATTTAATGAATAACTTACTTGAGCTCCTAGATGCCACTTTGACTGCGGTTCACATGACGGAAATCAAGGATGGAATTTTCTATGCCACGATGCTTCTTCGAGATTCCAACGGGGGACAGTTGACGATCTCTGCCAGACCATCTGATGCGATCGCCTTGGCCGTTAGAAGCCACAGCAACATCTTGGCCACCCAGGAACTCATGGATGAGATCGGAATTGAGATCCCACAGGGCGATGGGGAGAACCAAGAGGTCGAGAAGTTCCGTGAATTCCTCGATCAGATCAACCCAGAAGACTTCGTGGGATAGGCTCAACCCTCAACCTAAAGTAGAGGTTTGGGTCGTGTCGTTCCTAGGTATCTAGAGAAGACGGGTTTACATTTATCCCACTCCCCAAGAGAAATGAGCCATTCCCCGTGAGCCCAGAAGAGCTAGAGATCGGCTACAGAGGCGCTACTGCATGCTCTGCTGCAGGGATTACATATCGCCAATTAGATTATTGGGCTCGCACAGGATTAGTTGAACCAGGTATTAGAACTGCAAGTGGCTCCGGAACTCAACGCCTGTATGGCTTTCGTGACATCTTGGTTTTAAAGATCGTTAAGCGTTTATTAGATGCTGGTGTTTCTCTTCAAAATATTCGCACAGCTGTTGATCATTTACGCAGCAGGGGAGTGACCGATCTAGAAAGAATCACTTTGATGAGTGATGGCGCATCTATTTATGAGTGCTCTAGTCCAGATGAAATTATCGACCTTTTGCAAGGTGGCCAAGGTGTCTTTGGAATTGCCGTCGGCAAGGTCTGGCACGAGGTCGAAGGCTCTCTATCTGTACTTCAGGGTGAAATTAATGGTCAGCTCGTAGGTGGTCAAGATAACGATGAACTCTCGCTGCGTAGAAAGAGCAAAGGCGCTTAATCTCCCTTATTCTTCATCCCTGCCCTTGCACTTATAGGCGAGAGGCTTTGAACAGGATGAGGTTTAGCGATGAGTCGTTCGTTTGAGGATCGCCATATTGGTCCAACCTCACATGATGAAACAACGATGTTGGAAGCTTTGGGGTATTCCGACCTAGAGTCCTTTATCAAAGATGTTGTTCCTGCAAACATTGCAATCAAAGGTGTCATTGAGGGCGCGT
>JBEGPY010000109.1:0-3802 GCA_041181205.1 Actinomycetota bacterium
TCGAGAAGAAAAGAAATTCATCACTAACAAAGAACTTGATGAATCTATTGACCGCGTCATGGCTGGGCCACAGCGTAAATCAAGGATTATGAGTGATTCTGAGCGCCGCGTAACGGCTTATCACGAGGCAGGCCATGCACTTGTGGCACATGCATTGCCACACACAGATCCAGTACACAAAATTACAATCATGCCTCGAGGTCGCGCTCTTGGTTACACCATGGTGTTACCTGATGAAGATAAGTACTCAACTACCCGCAATGAATTACTAGATCAATTGGCATATTCATTAGGTGGCCGTGCAGCTGAAGAATTGATTTTCCATGATCCATCAACTGGTGCGTCAAATGATATTGAAAAGGCAACAACACTTGCTCGGGCCATGGTTACACAATATGGAATGACTGAAGCGATTGGTGCTATAAAACTTGGTGGTGGAAGTACTGAACCGTTCATGGGTCGTGACTACGGACATCAACGCGACTATTCTGAAAATATTGCAGCCGTTGTTGACCGCGAAGTTCGGAATCTAATTGAAAACGCGCATCAAGAGGCCTTTGATGTCTTAGTAGCAAATCGTAAGATCCTTGATGAGATGGTGTTGGAACTTCTTGAGAAGGAAACTTTAAACAAGGAAGACATTGCCGTTATTTTCAAGAAGGTACGAGCAGTAACACCACGCCCAGCCTGGACAGGTTCACCTACTCGAATTCCTTCAGCTCAGCCTCCAGTAGAAGTTCCGGAGAGAATCGTAGAAGTGGAAGCAAAGAAGCCCACGCGTCGAAAGAAGTCTGCAAGTGACGATAAGTAAAGTCACTGTGACTGATGGTCGCGCCTCTGGTCCCTATGATCAAGTGCGGGCAGAAAAAGCGGTGCGCGAACTACTTCTTGCCCTTGGTGAAGATCCAGATCGTGAAGGATTAAAGGAAACTCCTGCGCGTGTAGCAAGGGCAATGAAAGAAAACTTTGAAGGCCTATGGCAATCACCAGAAGATGTATTAACTACTACTTTTGATATTGGCCATGAAGAGCTAGTAATTGTGCGCGATATTGAGGTCTTTTCACATTGTGAACACCACCTCACTCCATTCCATGGTGTTGCACATGTTGGTTATATCCCAAGCGGAAAGATAACTGGACTTTCTAAGATTGCTCGATTAGTAGATATGTATTCCCGCAGACCACAGGTACAAGAACGTCTGACCACTCAGATTGCTGATGCGATGGTTAACATCTTGAACCCACTGGGTGTAATTGTGATTATTGATTGTGAGCACTTGTGTATGTCGATGCGTGGAGTTAAGAAGTCCAATGCTCGCACGACAACAAGTGCTGTGCGGGGTGTATTACAAAACACGACAACTCGTGCTGAAGCGATTAGCTTAATTACGAATCGGTAATCACCGTGATTGTCATGGGCATTTTAAATGTCACACCCGATTCATTTGCTGACGGCGGACGCCATAATGATTTTGAAGCTGCAGTAAATCACGCTCATGAGATGCTGGCAGAAGGCGTTGACATCATTGATATTGGTGGTGAATCAACTAAGCCAGGTGTTGAACGTGTCTCTGAAGAAGAAGAACTTGCTCGAGTTATTCCAGTAATTAAAGAGTTAGCAAAAACTGGTGCACGAATCAGTATCGACACGATGCGCGCTAGTACGGCAAGAGCTGCCATTAAGGCTGGCGCACAAATAATTAATGATGTTAGCGGTGGGTTAGCTGATCCAGAGATGCTGCCAACCGCGGCGCAGTTAGGTGTGCCCTACATTGCGATGCATTGGCGTGGGCATTCAAAAGATATGAATGCTCGGGCAGTTTATGGTGATGTAGTTAAGGATGTAATGTCAGAGCTGCAGGAAAGAGTGAGCGCCGCTCTTGACGCTGGGATTACTAAAGAGAATTTGATGATTGATCCAGGTATTGGCTTTGCTAAAGATGCCCACCACAACTGGGAAATCATTGATTCCATTGATGAATTTGTAGCTCTTGGCTATCCAGTATTAGTTGGAGGTTCTCGCAAACGCTTTCTTGGGGGAGATAATCCTGATGAGCGCGAAGCAGCAACTATCGAGCTAACTAAACGCCTATCCACATCAGGCATTTGGGGAGTTAGAGTTCACTCTGTGAAAGCACACAAGGAAGTTCTTAGCTCATGAGTGATCAGATATTTCTAACTGGTATTGCAGCCTTTGGGTATCACGGCCTGCTTGATCATGAGCGCCAGAATGGTCAGGATTTCTTTGTGGACGTGGCGCTGACGGTAGATCTAAACGCTGCATCTAAAAGTGATGAAATCCAAGACACTGTTAATTATGCAGAGATAACAAATTTAGTTGTTAAGCAAATAACTACAGATCCAGTTAATTTAATTGAGAAATTAGCTGGTCGTATTGCTGATCAGATTCTTGCAGACCATGTGAAAGTTTCACTTGTTACGGTCACCGTTCATAAGCCACAAGCTCCAGTGGATGCAGTGCTTAAAGATATTGCCGTGCAGGTCACACGTAAGCGATGAAGGCAGTTATTGCACTTGGTGCAAATATTGGAAATCCAAAGGAAAATCTAGATATTGCAGTTGCGCTATTAAGAGAAGCTACTGATTTTCAAAGCGCTTCTTCTTATTACGCCACTGCACCTGTTGGTGGGCCAGAACAACCTGACTATCTCAACGCCATATGTATTGTTGAAAGTGATTTGCCAGCAACTGATTTACTCTCACTTTTACATGGCATTGAAAAATCTATGGGTAGAGAGAGAATTGAACGGTGGGGCCCACGAACAATTGATTTAGATCTCATTCAATATGGTTCACTTCTTAGCAAGAGTGAAGAGCTAGAACTGCCACATCCGCGGGCGCATGAGCGCCGCTTTGTTTTAGAGCCTTGGTGTGAAATAGAACCCGATGCCATCCTGCTTACACATGGGAAAATAAGCCAGCTTTTGGAGCAATTGCCTAAGTAACCCTAAACTTGTCTTATCTTGCCCGGTACCTGAAAGGACTGGAGCCGAAGTTGTTGTCAGTATTTTTATTAATCCACTTCAATTTGAAAATTTAGATGATCTTAAAAACTACCCACGCAGTCCTGAAAGAGATATTCAATTAGCAACTTTGGCTGGAGCCACAGAAGTGTGGATGCCTGAGTATGAAGAGATATACCCAACTGAGATTAAGAAGTTAAGTGCAGGCCAGCTAGGTACGCTCTATGAAGGTCAATCTCGCCCTGATCACTTCGATGGCGTTGTAACAGTTGTTAATCGCTTATTTGAAATTGTTAAACCAAAGATGGCCGTATTTGGAGAAAAAGATTTTCAACAACTAGTAATAATTCAAGCAATGAAGTGCTCTGTAGAAATTGTTGGCGTGCCGACTGTGCGCGAGTTTGATGGCCTTGCCCTTTCATCACGCAATGTTCGTTTAAGTGAACAAGGACGCGTAAGTGCCAATGTCATTCAGCGAGCTTTAGCCGCAGCTCATTTAGCTCCAAGCATTGTTATCGCGCAAGAGATTATTGATTCAACACTTGCAACTCCGTTGGCGCAACGACCACATGACCACGGAGTTTCGATTGTTTTACATTCGGCGACAAAAGGTATCGCTGGACACAACGACGCAACACTTGGTGTGATTGCTGCTGATTTAGATTTGATCAATGACATCTGGGCCTATGCGGTTTTGCACGGAGCTACCGCTTCGCCATTTGATGCGATGAATGGCCTGCGTGGAATTCGAACACTCGACGTGCGACTCGCAAGACAAAGTGAGACCGCTCAGGAACTTGCCGAATGGCTACTGACTC
>JBEGPY010000110.1:0-2981 GCA_041181205.1 Actinomycetota bacterium
CCAGATTGAAAAAATCGGCGGTGACAACGGCTGGTTTGGTTCAGATTTCTTGTGGTGGGCACGTGGAGTTTTAGATCGATTCCTCTTTGGCGGAGTGGGATTACGTCGCGGTCGCAGAGATCCTGATTTCTTGCGGGTGGGTGAGAGTTTAGATTTCTGGAGAGTAGATGAGCTAGAACCGGGCGTGCGATTAAAACTTTATGCTGAAATGGTTCTACCAGGCAAAGCATGGTTAGAGTTCACAGTCTCAACAGTTAATGGCAAGACAAAGATTGTTCAAGAGGCAACTTTTAATCCTCGGGGACTTGGAGGGCAGATGTATTGGTATGCAGTTGCACCGTTCCATCTCTTTGTCTTTCCAACAATGTTGCGCAACATTGTGAAGAAAGCTCGAATTAGTGCATGAGTTCACTCCAGAGGTTCAAGCTTTAGCCGCTGAAGTTTTGGCATACAGTCTCGACCGTTTAAAAAACGATCCACCACTTGATGGTCCTCGCAGCGCTGAAGATCTCTTTAACGAAGTAGGAAACACCATTACTGCTCGTGGTCTGGGTGGACATGAGGCTCTAGAAGTTTTCACATCAGTATTAGCCAAAGCCTGTATTTCCACAGATCATCCCCGCAACTTAGCTTTTATCCCATCTGCTCCCAGTGAGTATGCAAACCTTTTTGATTTAGTGGTGGGTGCTAGTGCTCTCTATGGCGGTTCATGGCAAGAAGGAGCAGGGGCTGTATTTGCTGAAAATCAAGCCCTGCGTTGGATTGCAGATTTGGCGAAGTTGCCAGAAGAATCCGGTGGAGTTTTTGTGCAGGGCGGAACGATTGGAAATCTTTCAGCCTTAGTTGTGGCACGTGCAGAAGGGCGAAAGAAGCATCCAGGTGCTTCTCGTTGGGTGATTGCATGTAGTGAAGAGGCGCATTCATCCATTGTTAGCGCTGCAAATGTGATGGATGTTGATGTTTTAAAGGTGCCAGTTGCATCTAATGGAAAGCTCATGGGAGATGCAGTTGCTCAGGCAATTGATCATCTGCATGCAACCACTACGCATCGTGTGTTTGCTGTAGTTGCAACAGCTGGAACAACAAATCTTGGAATCATCGATGACTTACAAGGTATTGGCAGCGCAGCACATGAGCGCGGAATCTGGTTTCACGTTGATGGTGCTTATGGATTAGCTGCGCTGTGCGCTCCATCTGTGCGATCACACTTTGATGGGGTAGAGGCCGCAGATTCCCTTATCGTTGATCCACACAAATGGTTGTTTGCTCCATATGATGCATGTGCACTTATTTACCGTGAACCAGAACTTGCCCGCCAAGTTCACTCACAACATGCTTCTTATTTAGACACATTAAAAGATGGAGCATGGTCGCCATCTGATTATGCAATTCAATTAACTCGCCGCACACGTGGATTACCTTTTTGGTTCTCACTTGCTGCCTATGGCACCGATGCATATACCGAAGCAATGGAACAATCATTAACAGTTGCGCATCAAGCTGCGCAGTTAGTAAAAGCACATCCAGATTTAGAGTTAGTGTGCGAACCAGAACTTTCAATCGTTGCATTTACACGCAAAGGTTGGAGTTCTAGTGATTATCAAAGATGGTCTGACAAACTTCTTTCTGATCAAATTGGTTTTATTCCACCGTCATCTCACAATGGTCAGCCAATTCTGCGATTTGCAATCGTTAATCCATGGACAAAAATCAGCGATATTGAAATGATCCTTTCCACCCTTTAAATCCCACATTTTTCGCGCTCACCCGATACGATTTCTCCTATGTCCGCGCAAGAAGAGTCCTCCATCATTCACACTGGTCTAAGCGAGCTTGAACTCCGTATTCTGGATTTTGAAGCGAGCTGGTGGCGCTATGCAGGGGCAAAAGAGGCGGCAATCAAGGAACTATTCGAGCTTTCGGCTGCCCGGTATTACCAACTTCTTAATGATTTGATCGATCGGGATGATGCTCTAGCCGCCTCTCCCATGCTCGTGAAGCGCCTTCGCCGCCTGCGCGAGGCCCGCATGAACACCCGCACAGCCCGCTAAGCCCCAATCCACCCGTTTTGCGCCTGGGAAATAACTCCTCTAGATTTGGCGTTAGCACTCTCGGGGTGCGAGTGATAAAGCCCCCGCAAACGAACGATTACATGAAAGTGAGCACACCTCATGGCAAAGCAGATTGCCTTTAATGAAGAAGCCCGCCGCGGATTAGAGCGCGGAATGAATATCTTGGCCGATGCGGTCAAAGTAACCCTTGGACCTCGCGGACGTAACGTTGTCCTTGAGAAGAAGTGGGGCGCCCCAACTATTACTAACGATGGTGTTTCCATCGCTAAAGAGATTGATCTAGATGATCCATGGGAAAAGATTGGCGCAGAGCTAGTTAAGGAAGTTGCTAAGAAGACAGATGATGTCGCAGGTGATGGAACAACTACTGCAACTGTTTTGGCCCAGGCCCTCGTGCGTGAAGGACTTCGCAATGTGGCAGCGGGATCAAATCCAATGGCGCTGAAGCGCGGCATGGAAAAGGCAGTTACAGAAATCGTGGCTGAGCTTTTGTCTATGGCTAAAGCCGTTGATTCAAAGGAACAGATCGCAGCTACAGCATCTATCTCTGCAGCAGATGCAACTATCGGCGAGATGATCGCTGAAGCGATGGACAAGGTTGGCAAGGAAGGCGTTATCACTGTTGAAGAGTCAAATACTTTCGGTCTAGAGCTAGAGCTCACTGAGGGTATGCGCTTTGATAAGGGTTATATCTCTCCTTACTTTGTAACTGACCAGGATCGTATGGAAGCAGTTCTAGAAGATGCTTACGTATTGATCGTTAACTCAAAGATTTCAAATATTAAAGATCTCGTACCAGTTCTTGAAAAGGTTATGCAATCAGGTAAGCCACTTGCAATCATCGCTGAAGATGTTGAAGGCGAAGCACTTGCAACTCTTGTTGTGAACAAGATTCGTGGAACTTTCCGA
>JBEGPY010000111.1:0-2972 GCA_041181205.1 Actinomycetota bacterium
TGCACAACAAAGTCCCCAGCGCGAAGCTCTAATGGATCAATTGCCTGCTTGCGCTTGGTTGGCATGCGCTCTGAATCTTTAACACTTCCCTTACTGCCAGTTAAGTCCCGCTCAGTTATAAACAGGATTTGATGCGCAGCACTTTCAAAGCCATGAGCAATGATTGAAGTAGTGAGGTGCACTGTGCCCTTGGTAGGGGTGGCCAACAAATTCTCATTTACTTGCACGGGCAAATCAGCTGCTCTAAATATTCCGGCATATCTCTCAAGCATTCCGTGACCATGAGTTGCAAAGACAACAGTGAAATGTGATTCCACCGCAGTTCGCAACTGTTCAATCGTGCGCTCAATGTCTCCACGCATGGGATCAATTGCGTTGTAGTCCAAGAACTCTGTGTCATCGGCTAAATCACTACCGAATGGTGAGAGTGAACCTGTTGCCACTTTCTGCTCAGTGATTTCCTGTGCTAACTCTTCCCAGGACATATATGTTCCAGAACCATCATGAATAGGTGCCACAGCGCCATGTGCGGCATTACTCCATGAGGCATTAAGAAACTCTTCATTGGTTGCCAGTAAGTCTGCTGCCCTTGATTTAATTCGCTCTTCATCAATAAAAACAATCTGGGTATTAGCTGGCATCCGCGAAATAATTGTTTCAGTCTCATCGATAAGCAATGGAATAAGAGATTCCATACCTTCAAAACTCATGCCTTCGCTTATCTTTTCAAGTAGTTCAGCCGCAGCTGGTAATGAATCTTTGAGTTCAATTGCGCGGTGTCGAATTTGCTTAGTTATAAGAAGTTCTCGGCAGGGATAAATTGCAATAGCTCCCACAACTGGTTTCAAGGTGCGCTGATCGGCCACTTCAAAGTAGCTCATATCTTCAATCTCATCACCAAAGAAATCGATACGGATTGGATAATCATTTAAGGGCAGGAACAAGTCAACGATTCCACCGCGCACTGCAAATTCACCCCGGCGTTCTACTAAATCGGTGCGTGTGTAAGCAAGGGTTGAAAGGTGGCGAACTAGTTCATCCAGCGATTGATTTTTACCAATTTCTAACTGCAGGAGCTCTTCTTTACCTAAAGTTGCAATGATGCGATGAATAACACCGCGCACAGGTGTGACAACAATCGGAAATACAGATTGATTCTTTTCTAACTCATAAAGAGTTTGAATTCTCTTAGCAACAGTGTCGCTACGCGGACTTAAACGCTCATGCGGCAGAGTTTCCCAGGCAGGGAATTCGACAACATTGGAATGAAGTTCACTGAGTTCATTAACAAGATCTTCACTGCTACGGCTAGAACTTGTGACAACAAGTAATGGGTGATCAGCGGCGCGAGCTGCCAGTAGAAATGGATAGAGCGGCAGAGGCGCCACAATATGAGATGCATCTAGCTGCGTAGGCAGTGATGAAATTAAGCCGCGCACTGTGCACCTCCCTATAAACGCCGTTAGGCCCCGTTCCCAAAAGGGAGGGGGCTAATGGATTCATTGTAATTTGTTCGCACCACCTACGGCGACCTGAGAGGATTACCCAATGGAAACCAGGGGATTTGGCGGTGCAATAGCAGCAGATGATGCTGATTTGCGCAGTGATGTCCGCAAACTCGGAGATTTACTGGGTGAGACTTTAGTTCGTCAAGAAGGCCCAGAACTTTTAGCTCTTGTTGAAAAAGTTCGTAAATCTGGTGGCGAGGATGAAAGCGTCGAATTACTTGCATCATTATCTGTTGAAGATTCAGTGCAGTTGGTACGCGCTTTTAGTACCTACTTCAATTTAGCAAACGTGGCAGAACAAGTGCACCGTGCTCGTGTGTTAGCCGATGCTCGCGCTGGTGGAGGATCGTGGTTGGCACGCGCCGTAGATAAAATTGAAACTGCACTTAAAGCTCAAACACCTGGACATGAATTAAACGTTGAAGAGATTTCTACCTGGATTAATGAAATGTCAGTACGTCCAGTATTTACTGCCCACCCAACTGAAGCAGCTCGCCGTTCAGTACTTAGTAAGTTGGGACAGGTTGCAGATTTATTAGAAGATTCACGTAATTCTTCTCAAGCAGATCGATTGGCTGAAACCATTGATCTACTGTGGCAAACAGATGAACTTCGTGTTGGCCAACCTGAGCCACTTGATGAAGCGATGAACGCTCTTTACTACCTTGATGATTTATTCCGCCAAACTGTTCCTGAAGTTCTCAATGACTTTGCGCGCGAAATGAGGCGTATTGATGTTGTGGTTCCAGTTACAGCACGTCCATTATCTTTTGGTAGCTGGATTGGTGGAGACCGAGACGGCAACCCCAATGTGACGGCAGAAGTAACTACCGATGCCATGGTTCTACAAGTAGCTCACGCAATTCGCGTAACAATCGATGCCATGAATTCACTGCGCCAAGTGCTTTCTATCTCTACTCGCATTATTGGTGCCACCCCAGAGCTCACCGCATCAGTTGAGCAAGATTTAGCGCACATCACTGAGTTTGAGCCGCGCTTCTTGCGCCTTAACGCTCAAGAGCCTTATCGCCTCAAGGCCACAGCGATTGTGCACCGTCTTGCATTAACTCGTGATCGCCATGCAAAGGGTGCAGCCCATGTAGCCCATCGTGACTATGCAGATACAGATGAACTTCTTAAAGATTTAATGTTGATGCGTGATTCTCTCTTTGCACATAAAGGTGAGTTAATTGCTACCGGCCTTCTTGAGCGCACAATCCGCACCGTGGCAGCCTTTGGAATTAACCACGCAACTTTGGATGTTCGTGAGCACTCTGATGCTCATCATCACCTTTTGGCGCAAGTAAATGGTGCTGGCTATAGCGAAAAAACACATGAAGAAAAGTTTGAGATTCTCACCGCCCTATTAGCTGCTGATACCAACTTAGATGTAACAAAATTGGATGCCGGAGCACAAAAGACCCTAGATACCTTCTTTGCAATCGCAGATCTCATTGATCGCTT
>JBEGPY010000112.1:0-2959 GCA_041181205.1 Actinomycetota bacterium
ATCGATGGACAAAAGCGTGGACCAGTTATGAATAGCTTGGTTATTTCAGATATTTCAAAGGCTTACGCACCCGAAGATATGAATTTAATTTCAAGTACCACTGAACTTGGAACAACTGATTCAGAAGTTCGTCGTCATCTTTCAACAATGTGGGGCGTTGAAACACGGGATTGGCAGTTGATTGCTAAGTATGAGATTCCTGCGGCGCTGCCGCTGCATGAAGTTGGAAAAGCACTCACTGCGCCAACCAAGATTTCAGAGCATCTCTATGTTGCAGGTGATCACCGAACAGTTCCATCACAGCAGGGGGCCCTCTTTAGCGGCAGCTTGGCTGCGCAATTAATCCTGAACTAGTTGATTGAGCGCTTCGGTGATGTGGGGATAATCCCAGGTAAATCCAGCTTCTTGTAAGACATGAGGAATCACCTTTTTAGAACCCAGAACTTCAGAGGAAAAACCGCCCAGTGCGATTTTGAGCGCAATTGCTGGTGCTGGAAAGAGTGCTGGACGGTGAAGTGCGCGGGCAAGAGCTGATGTAAATTCTTGGTTAGTTACAGGATTAGGTGAGGTCACATTTACTGCACCTGAAATTGGATTCTCTAATGCAAAAACGACTGCGCGAATTTGATCATGCAAAGTAATCCAAGACCACCACTGCTTACCTGACCCAAGTTTTCCACCAAAACCTAAGCGAAAGAGTGGCAACATCTTTCCAAGTGCCCCACCGGTTGGATCAAGGACTAGTCCCGTGCGAATTTTAACGGTGCGAACATCGCCAGCTAGATCTGCTGCACTTTCCCACTCGCGACAAACCGCTGCCAGGAAATCATCTCCGACACGATCTGTTTCAACAACTGAGCGATTTCCACTTTCTCCATACCAACCAATAGCACTTGCTGAGATAAATACCGCAGGCTTGAGTTCTGCAACTGCTTTAGCGATAGCAGTGGTGCCAAGTAAGCGGGAGTTGAGAATTTCAGATTTAAACTTCTTAGTCCATCGCTTATCGCCAACTCCAGCACCAGCTAAGTGAATGATTGCATCCACTCCAGCAAGGGGAGCCAAATCAACAAAGCCTGTTTGTGGATCCCATTGCACTTCATCAGCGGCAACCGGGGTACGGCGCACTAAGCGTTGAACTGTGTGGCCTTCAGATTTTAAATGACCAACTAGTGCCGTACCAATGAGTCCAGATGAACCGCTAATTGCGATTCTTTGAGGGACGCGCATTACTTCTTAGAGTCCCAAATCAGATTCGAAAGCGCCGCCTTCTAGACGCTCTTTCAAAGTAACAAGGAAGCGTGCTGCATCTGCCCCATCAACTACACGGTGATCGTAGGAAAGACCGAGATAAACCATTGAACGAATAGCAATTGTCTCCCCGCCATCTTCACCGCGCACAACCATAGGACGCTTAACAACTGCTCCTAAGCCCAGGATTGCTACCTGTGGTTGGTTGATAATGGGTGTGTCAAAAAGTGCGCCGCGGCTACCAGTGTTTGTGAGTGTGAACGTTCCACCACCCAACTCATCTGGGGTTACTTTGTTATCGCGTGTGCGGGCAGCTAGATCTGAAATCTTTCGTGCAATTCCGCCCATGTTCAAATCACCAGCATTAGCAATAACAGGAACAAGAAGCCCACGTTCTGTATCAACTGCAATCCCTAGGTGCTCTGTGCCATGGTAAGTAATCTGATCGCCTTCAACAGAAGAGTTAAGAACTGGGTGTTGCTTGAGTGCTTCACACACAGCCACAGCAAAGAATGGAAGGAATGAAAGTTTTACACCTTCACGGGCTTCAAATGACTCCTTTGCTTTTTCGCGCAAACGAGAAATCTTTGTAACATCAACTTCAACCACAGTTGTTAGCTGGGCACTTACCTGAAGTGATTCAACCATTCTGGCAGCAATGACTTTACGCAATCTTGACATGGTTACTGTCGTACCACGAAGTGGAGAAATTGCAACTGTTGCTGGTCGTGCAGCAGTTGGCGCTGCAGCAGTTGGTGCAGGTGCTGAATATGTAGGTGCTGCAGGCTTTGATAACGCTTCAACATCTTCACGGCGAATACGTCCACCAATTCCAGTTCCCTTGACAGTTGCTAGATTAATTCCGAGTTCATTTGCTAGTTTGCGAACGAGGGGAGTCACATATGCATCAACGGGTTGTGTGAGAGGGGCTGCTGCAACTGGTGCAGGGGCTGCAACCACAGGGGCTGGTGTTGCTACAACAGGTGCTGGTTTTGGTGCTGCAGGTGCTGCAACTGGTGTGGCTCCGCTTGTGCCAATTAATCCCAGACGAGCACCAACTGGAACGGTTGAATCAACTGCAACATCAATTGCCAACAAAGTTCCAGCAACTGGTGAAGGGATCTCTGTGTCTACCTTGTCAGTTGAAACTTCTAGTAACGCTTCATCAACGGCAACTGAGTCACCGATATTTTTTAACCAACGTGTGACAGTTCCTTCACTCACGCTCTCACCCAATGCAGGCATTGTGATCACTGTTCCAGCAGATGAGGTGGCAGGAACAGCGGCAACTGGGGCTGCAGGTGGTGGTGTGACTGGCGCGGCAGGAGCAGCGGCAACTGGTACAGAAGGTACAGGTGCGGCGGCGCCATCAGCGATGATTGCTAACTCTGCGCCAACTGGAACTGTTTGATCGATTTGAACAACAATTTTTGTAAGTATTCCGGCAACAGGTGAAGGAATCTCGGTATCGACTTTGTCAGTTGATACCTCAAGAAGTGGTTCATCAACGTTGACGTGATCGCCTTCGGACTTTAACCAACGTGTAACTGTTCCTTCGCTAACACTCTCACCAAGTGCCGGCATCGTTACGGAAAATGTCATTATTTTCTCTCCTTGGTTATCCGTGTGCGTGAAGCGGTTTGCCTGCAAGAGCCATATGAGCTTCGCCCATTGCCTCAGACAGTGTTGGGTGTGCATGAATCAGGGA
>JBEGPY010000113.1:0-2951 GCA_041181205.1 Actinomycetota bacterium
AATGGCACATTGCCTTTACTCGCGCCGATGAGCGAAGTTGCTGGTCGCCTCGCGACCCAAGTAGGCGCAACAGCCCTTCAGAAGCCACATGGTGGTCGCGGAGTACTACTTGGAGGCGTTCCTGGTGTTGCACCCGGCAGAGTTGTTGTTATCGGTGGAGGAGTAGCCGGTTTAAATTTTGCTGTCATCGCACTGGGCATGGGCGCAGATGTCACTGTCTTTGATCGTTCTATAAACCGATTGCAATATATCGACACCGTTTATGGCGGCCGTATCAAAACTCTCGTTGCATCAAAACATGCAATCGAACGTGAAGTAAAGCAAGCAGATCTCGTTATAGGCGCCGTACTAGTTCACGGTGCTAAGGCACCTAAGTTAGTGTCAAATTCACTAGTTGCTCAAATGAAAAGTGGTTCAGTCCTAGTTGATATTGCCATCGATCAGGGTGGGTGCTTCGAAGATTCCAAGCCAACGACACATGCAGAGCCAACTTATTCAGTTCATAATTCTGTCTTTTACTGTGTTGCCAATATGCCAGGGGCAGTGCCGGTTGCAAGCACATATGCCCTCACAAATGCCACCCTGCCTTATGCCTTAGCGATTGCCAATCTTGGTTGGGAAAAAGCATGTGCTGATGATCCCAACTTAGCTAAAGGACTTAATGTTCATAATGGAGAGATCTATTATCAAGCCGTAGCCAAAGCTCATGGATATGCAAGCGTTGAACTTTGATTTAGTTACCACGTCGTTTCTTAATCATTTAACCATTGAACGTGGGTTATCCGTGCATACGATTGCGGCATACCGTAGAGATTTAGTTAAGTTCGAAAGATTTCTTAACGGAAGAGCACTAGGCGAAGTTGACCCACAAGTTATCGCTGATTTTGAAGTATTTCTAAAAGGCACACAGTCTTCACCTGCCAGCATTAGTCGCATTAATTCTACTTTGCGATCATTTTTCAAACATGCCATGAGTGAGTTTGGAGTAGCTAATCCAACTTTTGAGATGTCACCGAGTCATTCAAAGCGGCGACTGCCTAAAGCGTTAACGGTTGAGCAGATTATGTCTTTGATTAATGCTGCCTATAGGGAAAGTGAACCCATCACTCTTCGAGATCAGGCAATGATTGAACTGCTTTATAGCAGCGGCGCTCGAGTATCAGAACTTGTTGGGATCAATATTGCGGATATCGCTAGCGTGCAAAGCGCAGATGGTGAAATTACTACTCTTAAACTTCGTGGAAAGGGTTCTAAGGAGCGGATCGTTCCGCTGGGATCTTTTGCCACCAAAGCTATTACTAATTATTTAGTTCGAATAAGGCCCATGCTTGCTGCTAAGAACTCTAAAACCAATACCGCGCTTTTTCTTAACTCCAGGGGAGCCCGCTTAACCCGTCAATCTGCTTGGAATATGGTGATCAAGGCGGCTAAGGATGCTGGAATCGAAGCTCATGTTTCACCCCACGTCTTTAGACATTCATATGCGACGCATTTGTTAGATGGTGGGGCTGATATCCGCGTGGTGCAAGAGCTATTGGGACATGCCTCGGTCACAACAACGCAGATATATACGCTTATAACTATCGATAAAGTTCGAGAGAGTTATTCACTTGCTCATCCTCGAGCACGCGGTTAGTAGTTCTTAGAGTCCGCGCAAACGGCGAGCAAGAATACTTTGATCACCTTTTGCTTCAAGATCAGCAATGATGACAGCAATTGATTCGCGAACAATGCGACCGCGATCAACAGCTAATCCAAGATCTCCGCGGAGTTGCAAACGGGCTTGATCTAATTCAAAGAGTTCATCAGGAGAAAGATAGACTGTAATTTTTTCATCATGGCGCTCACGACCAGAAGGCGAACGATCTACTGTTGTCACGCGACGTCGAGCGATTGTGCGAACACCCTTTTTACTTGATGGGGCTTTCGGTGTTGTAATTGCTGGTGGCACAAGCGGGGCAGCATTTTCAGATTGTGCAGGGACTGCACTTAACGCTGGGGCAGTTGAACGGAAAAGTTCATCAGCACCTGGAAGATTAGCTCTGCGTGTCATCGTGCGCCTCCTCGGGCAATAAGTTCTCTCGCTAGACGGCGATATGAAGCTGCGCCACCTGAGCTGGTTGCATATGTGGTGATTGGTTCACCAACAACAGTTGTTTCAGGGAAACGAATTGTCTTTGCAATAATTGTTTCAAATACATCTTGTGGGAACTGCTCCAGAATACGCTCTAGAACCTGGCGGTTATGAGAAGTCTTCTTGTCATACATTGTTGCCAAAATACCAACAAGTCGTAGATTTGGATTAAGAAAGTTTTTAACCTTGTCCAAGTTACCTTTAAGCTCAATGAAGCCATGAAGTGCGAAATATTCACACTGCAAAGGAACGATGACTTCATCGGCTGCAACCAGTGCGTTAATTGTTAACTGTCCCATTGTTGGTTGGCAATCAATCAAAATGACATCGTAGTAATCGCGCACAGAACCCAAAGCGCGCTTGAGATATTGCTGGCCACCAATTTCGGCGCCAAGTGTTGTTTCAGCTGTTCCAAGGTCGCGATTGGCAGGTAAGAAATCAAGGCCTGGCACTGCAGATTTGAGAACGATTGAATCGACATTTGCAGTTGGTGTCATTAGTGCGTAATAAACAGTTTGTTCTAATGGAAGTGAATGGGCATTAACACCAAGTCCAAGTGAGAGGCCACCTTGAGGATCAAAATCCACCAGTAGAACGCGACGACCCATCTCGGCAAGGGATGCACCAAGATTAATCGTTGTAGTTGTTTTACCGACTCCACCTTTTTGGTTGAAGATCGCTACAACTTTTGCATTCCCATGCTCTTTGATGGGAGGTGGTGTGGGGATACTTGAGGCCTTTTTGCCTAGAAGAGTGGCAGTAGTTGCTACATCTTCTTGCTTTGTCGATTTAGCGTTCAAGCGTCAAACCTCTTTTC
>JBEGPY010000114.1:0-2946 GCA_041181205.1 Actinomycetota bacterium
CAGCCGCTGCCCGTAAAGCTGCACGAGCAGCATCTGCTTCGGAGTTGGCTCGTGGTGACGTAGATCTAGATGCCTATGCCGGCGTTGATGGTCCATGGCGCGAACTAGGCCTTGCAGCTCCTGTGCGTAGAGCGCTCATTGATGAGGGCTATTACAAGCTCAGTGACCTGCGTAAGACCTCACTCGATGCCATCAAGGAGCTACACGGCATGGGGCCTAATGCCATTCGAATCCTCATAATGGCTATGAAAAAGGCTGATCTCTCCTTTAGAAAGTGATCTTGCAAGTAACTTGCAAAGAAGATTGATAGGCGATTTTTCATTTTAATTTCTTCCAGTTAATATTTCCTACGTTCACGAGTTCTACGTATTAGCCCCGGCTCAGTAGACGGCAACCCTCCACCGCGGTGGGGTGCTCCGGGTGACGAACAGGTCAGTTCACTGGCAAGCGCGAGTTTCAATGATGAAGTTATCGCTCTAGCTAATGACTGACATCTACTGCGATGGAGATATACATGTCTAACAATTGGTCTTTTGAGACTCTGCAGATTCATGCAGGGCAAACTGCAGATCCAACAACTGGTGCACGCGCGCTTCCGTTGTATCAAACAACTGCTTATCAATTCCGCGATACCACTCACGCGGCAAATCTCTTCGGTCTTGCCGAACTAGGCAATATCTATACACGCATCATGAACCCAACTCAGGATGCTGTTGAGCAACGTCTTGCAGCCCTTGAAGGTGGCGTCGCTGCGCTCCTTCTAGCATCAGGATCTGCTGCAACAACATTTGCCGTTCTTAACGTTGCCGAAGCTGGCGACCATATTGTTTCAAGCCCAAGCCTCTATGGCGGCACATATAACTTGTTCCACTACACGCTACCTAAGTTTGGCATCGAAGTAACTTTCGTTGATGATCCAAATGATCCAGAGTCATGGAAGAAGGCTGTAAAGCCAAATACCAAGGCATTCTTTGGTGAGACTATTGCAAATCCTAAGAATGAAATCCTGGATATTAAGGCAATTGCAGATGTTGCTCACTCAGTTGGAGTCCCACTTATTGTCGATAACACCGTTGCAACTCCATATCTGATCAAGCCGATTGATTTCGGTGCAGATGTTGTTGTTCACTCAGCGACTAAGTTCCTATCTGGCCATGGCAATGCAGTTGTTGGCGCGATCATCGATGCAGGAAAGTTTGACTATGCCCAGCACCAAGATCGATTCCCAGGGTTTAACAAGCCAGACCCTAGCTATCACGGTCTAGTCTTCTCACAGGCTCTCGGAGTTGGTTCTGCCTTCGGTGCAAACCTTTCTTACATCTTCAAGATTCGCTTGCAACTGCTTCGTGATATTGGAGCTGCAGTTTCACCATTTAACGCATGGTTACTTGCACAAGGTCTTGAAACTCTCTCACTTCGCATGGATCGCCATATTGAAAACGCTAAGGCAGTTGCAACATGGTTAGAAGCACATCCAGACGTTGAAAAGGTGAACTATGCAGCGCTGAAGTCATCCCCATGGAATGCACTTGCTACCAAGTACGCACCTAAGGGACCAGGCGCTGTTCTCTCCTTCGAACTCAAGGGTGGCGTTGAAGCAGGAAAGAAGTTTGTTGAATCACTCAAACTCTTTAGCCACGTTGCAAATATTGGTGATGTTCGATCACTGGTAATTCACCCAGCAACAACAACACACTCTCAGCTTTCACCAGAAGAACAGTTAGCGGCTGGAGTAACACCAGGGCTAGTACGTCTAAGCCTTGGCCTTGAAAATATCATTGATATCAAGGCTGACCTTGAAGATGGCTTTACTGCCGCGCGAGGTTAATTAATAAAGCTGTAGATCAACAGAAGGCCGCCACATGTAATCACCATTGCTGTGGCGGCTTTTGTTTGTAGCCATTTTTTACCAGCGCCTGTGAATGTACTCGCGAGCAAAATCGCTCCTGGAATGATGAGAATGAGACTGTGAGAAAGTACAGAGTTCTTGCCTGTTTGATAACGAAGATTGATGAGACCGACTGCGAGTAATAGATACCCACCCATACGAAAGTTATTAATTCGCTGCATATTCATAAATAGATAGTAAAGCAGAAGGGCGCCGGTTTCCCGACGCCCTTCCCTAATTAATGTAGTTAATTAGTGATCTGCTGGCATGCCTTCAGCATGTGACTTCATGCGAGCGATCTTCAAGATTGTTAGACCGAATACGCACTTCGCAAGAATATCTGCGATTGTGTAACCGACCTGTACACCTACGAATGATGACGCTGTTGGATCGCCGTTCATTCCAAGGATGTATGAAACTGGGTATACGCCCCATGTAGCGATGAGAAGAAGACGCAAGCGTCCGATTGTCTCTGCTACGCCTGCTGGCTGACGCTCCAATGACTTTCCAAGCTCTACGAATAGTACGTAGAGGATGTAAATGAATGGGATTGTTGAAAGAACACCGTAAAGGATTGCTGTGTTCTTATCTGAAGAAATTTCACCTGGGTAACCAAGCGCGATCATTGCAGCTGATGCTGGAACAAGGCGTGTGATAAGTGAACGTGAAACTTCCTTAGCAAGTGCAAGTACTGCAATAACTTCTACGAGTAGAAGTGGAACAGTTAGAAGCCAGTCAACGTAGCGGTATGCCTCGTTGAATGCGCCTTGCTCACCTGAAACATTTACTGCCATACCGTCTGATGCTTCTCCGAATGAGTTGAAGATTCGGAAGTAGTGGTAACCAGCAATGAATGTAACCATTGATGACATCACTAGAGCATTGCGGTACTTAGGTAGAACTCGTGACTGTGATACCAAGGTATAGACAGTGCATGCGAGCATTGAGATCAAACCAAATGAGAAGATGTTATAAACAAGGTTCCATTGGTTGCTGTCGAGTGTTACTGACATGTAGTAAGCCTCCATGAGTGCTGTTTCACTACAGACCATTCGGTC
>JBEGPY010000115.1:0-2940 GCA_041181205.1 Actinomycetota bacterium
AAATGGGAGCGTTGGTCATTTCGTATTGGCTTTGATCAGAGGGAAGGCTTAGTAATCCATGATGTGCACTTTAATGATGAGGGAAAGTCACGCAAGATTGCCCACCGCTTATCTATTGCAGAGTTAGTTATTCCTTACGGTGATCCAGCACAGGGTGCTTATCGCAAGAACGCCTTTGACACAGGAGAATTTGGTTTAGGAAACTTTACAAACTCACTGACTCTGGGCTGTGACTGCTTAGGCGAGATTACCTATTTAGATGTGGCCGTTACTGAGGGTGATGGCACGGTGCGCACTATTAAAAACGCTATCTGCATGCACGAAGAAGACTTTGGAATCCTGTGGAAGCACGTTGATGTTAATGGCCATGTGGAAGTGCGCCGCGGGCGCCGCTTTGTTGCATCCTCCATTGTTACCGTTAATAACTATGAATACGGATACTTCTGGTATTTCTACCAAGATGGATCATTTGAGTTTGAAGCAAAGCTCACAGGAATTGTTTTAACTTTGGCTGATAAGCCAGGAGCTGATCACCCATCTGCTACAGAGTTGGAACCAGGTTTGTGGGCGCCATATCACCAACATATTTTGTGTGCCCGTATGGATTTAGAGATCGATGGTGTTAACAACTCTGTTGTTGAAATTGAATCCTTTGCCCACCCAATAGGGGAGAAGAACCCTTATGGCGGGGCATATGAAACTAGTGAGACTGTCCTAAAAAATGAGAGTTCTGCTCAGCGCTTAGTTGATCCGATTAAGAGCCGTTTCTGGAAGATTATTAATCCCAACAAAAAGAATCACGTGGGACACAGCATCGGTTACAAGTTAATCCCAGGTCACACCACCTATCCACTTGCCCTCAAAGACTCTGTATTAGGTAAGCGCGCTGGCTTTATGTATAGCCATCTGTGGGTCACACCTAACGTTGAATCAGAGCGCTATCCAGCAGGAGATTATCCATTCCAGCATGAAGGTGGTGCAGGTTTACCTGAGTGGACTAAGAATGATCGCCCCATAGAAAACACTGACATTGTTCTTTGGCATGTATTTGGAACTAATCACATTCCTCGCACAGAGGATTGGCCAGTTATGCCAGTTGAGCGAACGGGTTTTCATTTAAAGCCAACTGGTTTCTTTAGGAGAAGTCCTGCAATGGATGTTGCCGCGTCAGAGGCCGTCGATACTTCATGCGATTGTTAAAACTTCGCGCCTATTTAAAAGCGGCTCACTTTGGGCCAACTATGCTTATTACGGCTATTTCATTTGTTTTCGGCACACAGCTCTGGTGGGAAGGCCCGGCATATGTCATTGCCTTCACAGTATTTCTTGGTCAGTTAATCATTGGGTGGAGTAATGATCTCTATGACTACGAAGATGATTTAAAACATAATAGAACTAATAAGCCCTTAGTTGCAGGTGCAATCTCAGCTACACAACTGCGCAAAACAACCTTTATCTTCATTCCCATTGCAGTGATTGCAAACCTGATTGGCCCATTAGGAATAAAGGGTGGCAGTGTTTATTTACTAGGTGTGGGATGTGGAATTGCTTATAACTTCTACTTTAAGTTCTCACCTCTTTCGCCTCTGCCCTATGCAATTGCATGTGCTGCGCTGCCTGCATCGGTGTACTACGCAGTTGATCGCACGCCGCCCCTCTGGGTTTTAGCTGGCGGATCATTGCTGGGTGTCGGATTTCATTTCTTGAATGTACTTAAGGATATAAAGCAAGATAGAGAGAGCAATATCGGGGGATTACCTCAGAGGGTTGGCGTAATACCTTCAGTGGCGATTGCATTGACGCTACTTATTACAGCAGTCTTAATTTGTGTAGTTAACAATTCCTAAACACATTTCATCTCTAGTGCCCTCGCCCCAGACTACATAATTGGGAGATAGGTTTTTATAGAGTGGTAATTGTGAGCGCAAGCCGACATCAAAAGTACATCTGACCGTGATGCTATCTCCTGCTTTTGCTGTAATTGGTTGGGCCAGCCAGTCAGTTTTTTGATCATCAAAATTCCACAATGCTCTGGAAGAAATCTCTGTTCGAACACCAGTAGATCCATTGGTATAAACAATGGTGATGTTTTTACCCAGCTGATGCATATGCGGAGTTGCACCATAGATAGTAATCGGGGAGTTAATGCGTTGTGTGCACTCTGATATTGGGCTTGGCACCGGAAGAAGGCTTTGACCGCAAATGAGCAATAATCCCGTTTCTTGTAGGGCCGCCTTATCACTTGTGCGCTTAGCAAGATCAGCTAATGCATTTGCGCGCGTGCACAGCGGGCCAGTTTCATTTGCTCCACATGCAACTTCAATCGGAGCTGCCACCAACATAGTCTTCAAGTCTGCAACCGTTGAGTTGGCATAAGCGAGTGCGACAGTCATTGAAGCGCGGTTCTCTGTGTCACTATGGCCAGGCATGACCATGAAGTGAGATTGCAAAATGAATTGATCACCTTGCGCAAACTTCATACCAGTACCTTCTGGATAAGTTTTAAAGTTTCCACCGGGCGCCCAAAATGAGATCCAACTAGATGGTGATGCAGGCGTAAAGGCAGTTGCACCAGGTATTCCGGTGTCACCAAAGCATGACCAACCTGGCGCTTCGCTCTGCTCATCCAAGCCTTTTGTTACTTGAACATTTGCAGCTGAAACACGATACAAGATGCCATGATGTGAAACCTTCATGTTATCTGGCGTGATGGTTACCGATTTTATGAATGTCTCTTTAGCAAATTTTGGATCAAGTAAGAAGCAACGATATTCATCGGTGCCACCACTTGGTGGAACTGGCACATAAGCCGGAGTCACAAGAGATAAATCTTGCCCAGCAGTTTTTACTGCCTCGCCTTTGGACCAGATTAATTTCTTGCCGCTTTTAATACATGTGTATTTTAAAGTTTTAACAACTGTAGTAGTACCAACTTTAGAA
>JBEGPY010000116.1:0-2901 GCA_041181205.1 Actinomycetota bacterium
GGCATTGCAGCATTTCCTGGAAAGCGCGCCATCAGTACTGATGCAGCAGTTCCACTCTCCAAGCTCTCTGAAGCTGTTGCAATCGCTGAGAAGATATTGAAAGAGTCAGGATTTCCTCATTCGATTCTGGGCCATGTTGCAGATGGAAACTTCCACACCTTTATCGTGACAGATCCAACTAAACCTGAGGAGTTAGAGCAGATACGAGCTCTCACACATAAGACAACATCTGCAATCATCGCAATGGGTGGAACCTGCACAGGCGAGCATGGAATTGGCGCTGGAAAGATTGATTCGCTGCTGGAAGAGGCAGGGGAGTCATCTGTTGCCGTTATGAGGTCAATCAAATTGGCCCTAGATCCGAACGGGATTCTGAACCCTGGCAAAATCTTTTCTTAAGTTTAGCGCTGTATTTTCGTTACTCTCCTGCTAAGTTTTTCATATGAACCCAACAGTGAAGATTTCAAAAGACCAACACATCTGGAAGTACGAAGCATCAATGAAGCCAGTGGTTTCTGTGGAACCAGGAACTGTCATTGAAATTGAGACGTGGGATTGCTTTACAGGTCAGGTTCAATCGCAAGAAGACACTTTGCTTAATCTCGATATGACTCGCATCAATAGCGCAACAGGTCCAATTGAAGTAATCGGTGCTGAGCCAGGGGATTCACTATCTGTGACTTTGATTGATATTCAACCAGGTCCGAAGGGTGCAGGAATGGTGATCCCGGAGTGGGGTCAACTCGTTGATAAGTCACAAGCACCTTCAACTCGAATCTTTCACGTTAAAGATGGCACCATCACAATGGAATCTAATGGAGTGACATTCCCAGCACGTCCTATGTTTGGTGTTATTGGCGTTGCACCTGCAAAGGGAGAGATTGGAACATTCTTTGCAGACCGCCATGGTGGAAATATGGATGATCACCTCAATGGAATCGGTGCAACTGTTCACCTTCCTGTCTTCCAGCCAGGGGCAATGCTTGCAATCGGAGATATGCACGCATCGATGGGTGATGGTGAGATCTCAGGTACTGGTGTTGAAATTGGTGGAAAAGGAATTATTAAAGTTGATTTAATTAAGGGCAATGCTGGTGGTTGGCCAATTACAGAACTCAAAGATTCTTGGGTAACACATGGCACAGCCAGCAACATTCAAGATGCCCTCAAGATTGCATGCGATGAAGCAGCAAAGCTTCTCGTAGATGAATGGGGCTTCACCATTGAGGATGCTTTCATCTTCCTTTCAGTCGCTGGCGATCTTGGGATAGCCCAGAACTGTCATCCAATGCCAGATGGATTTGCCGTGGCGAAGATGCGCGTACCGAAGATTTCACGCGCTCCGCACCCCTTTAAAAATATGTAAATAAGTCCTAGAAATACCTGCGGGTAACATATTCCACAGAGGAAACTTTTGCATGTATGGAAAGTGGAACCGTCCACTTACGAACTACAAGGAGAATAAACAGTGGCTCAACTCGAACGTAATGCCGTTGGATTACGCGAAGTCGTATTCCAATCAATCTGTTCCATGGCGCCGGGAGCTGCAATTGCAGCATCTATTCCATTTGGATCACCTCTCGCAGGTGGCGCGCTTCCATTAGCAGTTGTCTTTGCCTTCTTTGGCATCTTCTTCACAGCATCAAGCATTGGCCAGTTAGCCGCACATATTCCTTCAGCAGGATCAGTTGCTACCTATAGCGCTGTCGGTCTTCGCCCTTGGGTTGGATTCCTTGTTGGCTGGGCATATGCAGCAGTTGAAATCTTGATCGTTCCACTTGTCATGCTGCAACTCGGTTACACCGTTGCTGGCGAATGGCATGGAGAGCAAGATTCATTCTCAACAAACAACTGGTGGATGTTTACAGTTGCAGGAACACTCTTAGTTGGCTCTATTGTCTACAAGGGCGTACGTTCTTCAGCTCGCACGGGTGTCATTCTTGGAGCGATTGAAGTTGGCGTATTTTTGATTGTTGGAACAATTCTTATCATCAAGGCTGGTGGAAATAACGACCTCGCAGTATTCACACCTGAGTATGCAAATGCTGAAGGTTTTGCTGGTTGGTCAGGCGTTATCGCAGGCTCTGTCTTCTGTCTCCTTGCATTCTCAGGCTTTGAAGCAGCTGCACCACTTGCTGAAGAGACCGAGAACCCACGTAAGAACATTCCTAAAGCAGTGATGTATGCAACGCTTTCAATCGGCGCTCTCTATGCATTTACTACTTATGCAGCAACTGTTGCTTTCGGTCCAGAGAAGTTCAAGGACTTCGCTGCATCAAATAATGGTGCTCCATGGGATGGCCTTGCAAAGGGCGTAGGAACTATCTTCTGGCTCCTCGTACTCTTCGCAATTATTAACTCAACAATTGCTAACGCAAACGCTGGAGCGAACGTATTTACACGTACTGCATTCGCATTCGGTCGCGCTGGAGTCTTCCCTAAGGCACTTGCTGAGATTGATCCAAAGCATAAGACTCCACGCAACGCTGTGATCGTGCAGCTTGTCGTCGGTCTTGCACTTGCTCTTGGACTTGGCGCAAAGTACACACCACAGATGGCATTCGGAATTATCGCAACAGGTCTTGTTGTTGCAATCGTTCCGGTCTACATGGTTGCAAACCTTGCATGTATTGGTTACTTCTCCAAGCACCGCAAGGAAGACCGTCATCCTGTTATCCACATCCTCGTTCCAATTCTCGGCTTCCTATTCTTGATTCCAGGCTTCTTTAATGCAGCTGGAATTACAGGTATGCCAGGACTTAAGTTCATCGTCTCGCTTGCATCACCACTGACATACGGTGCCTATGCAATGGGAACATGGATGCTTCTAGGTCTGATTGCACTCGGCTATCTTTCTTCAAAGAAGCCTCAAGCAATCAAAGAGGTAGCAACTATTCACGG
>JBEGPY010000117.1:0-2875 GCA_041181205.1 Actinomycetota bacterium
CGGCTGCCAGATGAATGTGCATGATTCTGAGCGCATTGCCGGTTTACTAGACGAAGCTGGTTTCGCTCCAGTTGAGCCGGGTGTGCAGGCAGATATTGTGGTTTTCAATACATGTGCAGTGCGAGAAAATGCAGATAACAAATTGTATGGAAACTTATCTTTCTTAGCGCCAATTAAAAAAGCTAATCCCCATATGCAGATTGCTGTTGGGGGGTGTCTTGCACAAAAGGATCAGGCAACAATTTTAAAGAAGGCCCCATATGTGGATGTGGTCTTTGGAACTCATAATGTTGGCTCACTTCCAGTCTTACTTGAGCGTGCGCGCATTGAAGAAGAGTCACAAATAGAAATCCTTGAATCCCTTGAGCATTTTCCATCAACGCTTCCAGCCCGACGCTTGTCAGCATTTTCATCCTGGGTGTCAGTCTCTGTTGGGTGCAATAACACATGCACTTTTTGTATTGTGCCAACTTTGCGGGGCATTGAAAAAGACCGCAGTGCGAAAGATATTTTAAGTGAGGTACGCGCTTTAGTTGATCAAGGCGTCATTGAAATTACATTGCTTGGCCAAAATGTGAACGCCTATGGAGTTGATTTTGGTGATCGAAGTGCTTTTGCCAACTTACTCAAAGATTGTGGCGAGATTGATGGATTAGAGCGGGTGCGCTTCATGTCTCCACACCCACGTGATTTCACCGATGATGTAATTGACGCTATGGCCACAACAGCAAATGTCATGCCACATCTACACATGCCGTTGCAATCTGGCTCCAATACTATTTTGCAGGCGATGCGACGCTCTTATCGCACCGATAGATATTTAGGGATTATTGATCGAGTTCGCAGCGCAATGCCACATGCAGCAATTACAACTGACATCATTGTTGGGTTTCCGGGTGAGACGGAAAGTGATTTCCAGGCGACTATGGATCTTTGTACCGAGGCACGCTTTGCCGCTGCCTATACCTATCAATACTCAAAGCGTCCGGGAACACCAGCAGCTTCAATGCCAGATCAGGTTTCGGCAGAAGTTGTTGGCGAGCGTTATACGCGTTTACATAACCACCAACAAGGGCTTTCACTATCTGTGAATCAAGAAGCTGTAGGCAAGCAATTCAAAGTATTAGTGGGCGATTACGAAGGCCGCAGAGATGAAGCACAATCACGCATGACTGGGCGCAGTGAAGACTTCAGACTTGTACATTTTTCAAACAGCATCGAAGCACGCCCAGGTGATGAGGTAGAAGTTTCAATTACCGAAGCTTCAGCGCACTACTTAATTGGAACTCCTGGTTCAGTAAGGGCTACACGCGGGGGAGATGCACACGCTGCCCGCATTGCAGAAAAGAAGAGCTCAGCGACATTACTGGGAATGCCGACGCTAAAGGTATGAAGTTAATTGTTATCTGTGGAGCTACTGCAACTGGCAAGAGTGATTTAGCTATTTCGCTAGCCCAACACTTAGGCGCTGAAATCATTAACGCTGACTCTATGCAGATCTATAAAGGCATGGACATTGGCACAGCAAAGCTTCCCGTGAGTGAGCGAGCAGGGATTCCTCACCACATGCTGGACGTTTTGGAAGTAACACAGGATTCAACGGTCGCTTGGTATCAAGAACAAGCGCGCAATGCTGTAACTGAAATCCATAGCCGCGGAAAAGATGTGATTGTCGTTGGTGGAACGGGTCTTTATATCAAAGCGATTTTGGATGATTTGAACTTTCCAGATACTGACCCTGTTGTGCGAGCATCACTAGAACTTGAATTGGCGACAATTGGTTTGAATGCTTTGTTTGAGCGTTTAGAAAAACTTGATCCAGCCGCGGCAATTGCCATTGATCGGGCTAACTCTCGCCGAGTAATTCGCGCACTAGAAGTAATAGCAATTACAGGTAAGCCCTTTACAGCCAATTTGCCGCGTGAGGCAAGTACTCGTTATCCATATGCAGTGCAATTCGGTTTGGTAATGGACCGCGATCATTTAAGTGATCGAATTAGTGAGCGTGTTGATCGAATGTGGGAGTTAGGCTTTGTTGAAGAAGTCGAACAACTACTCAAAGATGGAATTACTTCCGGTCGCACAGCTCAGTTAGCGTTAGGGTATTCACAACTTATAGCGGTGAAGAATGGGCTATGGAGTGAGGAAGAAGCAAAGGAGGACACAAAGCGCGCCACGCGCCAATATGCCCGCCGCCAAGAGACGTGGTTTTCACGTGATGATCGAATCAAGTGGATATCACAAGTCCAACCACGTCTAGAGACCGTTTTGAAACATCTAGAGAAGATAAACTGATGACAATGATTGCAACCTATGGTCACGGCACCGAAAATGACTTTGTCCTGGTTTTCGACCCCAAAGATGAGCAATCAATAACAACTGCCCAAACTGCGGCAATTTGTAACCGAGAAACTGGAATCGGTGCAGATGGATTAATAAGAATTATTAAGCGCGATGAGAAGTGGTTCATGGATTATCGCAACGCTGATGGTTCATTAGCCGAGATGTGTGGCAATGGAATAAGAGTGATGGCCAGGTATTTAGTTGAACGCGGGCATATGCCTGAAGGTATTTTTGGTATCAATACACGTGATGGAATGAAGCATTTGCGCGTGCCAATGGATGGCGATATCTCTGTAAATATGGGCAAAGTAAGTGATGAAGAAATCGCAATTACTGCAGCTAATAATGGGCATATCTGGAATGGATACAACATTAATGTTGGTAACCCTCATGCCGTTGTATTTGTAGAAGATATTGAGCAAGTTGGAGCCTTAGATGATGCTCCGATTGTGCGACCTAAAGATACATATCCTGACGGTGTGAACGTAGAGTTTGTTCAGATCACAGGAGATCACGAAGTTTCTATGCGCGT
>JBEGPY010000118.1:0-2873 GCA_041181205.1 Actinomycetota bacterium
CATTAGCGCAGCACTTCTTGCACGCAATGTGCCGCGCGCAATGTTGAGCTTCTTAGGGTCTCCTTGGCGTTCAAGGGTTGTATCACCCTGATTAGTAAGGCCTAGATCTAAGCGATCAACTGAGCGCACAACATCGTGGTTGTTAAAGACCCACGAGGTAGGAGCACCAACTTCCTTTAGTGCATCAATAGAGTTATTTATCTTTGTCTTAATCTCTTTTGCATCCCAGAGTGTTGTTAACATTTCAAAGTTAAATGAGTTCTGTAGCTCATCTGATCGAACATAGCGCGCAATGCGCTCTGATGGACTTACCCATGCCTCAGCAACAGCCATGCGATCTCCTGGGTATGAATCAAGGATTGTGCGCCATGCGCGATAAATATCGTGGACGCCCTCTTGATCCCAGAAAGGTTTGTGTTCTGTGCCCAGCATGGATGCTGCTGGATCTTTTCTAATATCTGGCAAGCCTTTTTCTTTAAACATTCCATGGGCAACATCGATACGAAAGCCTGCAACGCCGCGATCTAGCCAGAACTTTAAAACTTGCTCAAAGTGAGCAACAACATCTGGGTTTTCCCAGTTAAGGTCAGGTTGTTCAACAACAAAGAGATGTAAATACCACTGCCCTGGTTTTCCATCGGCTTCAATCACACGCTCCCATGCGCATCCACCGAAGACTGCTTCCCAGTTATTAGGTGGCAAATCACCGTTAGGGCCTTTTCCTTCACGGAAGATAAAGCGATCTCGCTCAGGTGAACCAGGTCCAGCTTTGAGCGCTGCCTGAAACCACTTGTGATCACTTGATGTGTGGTTAGGAACAATGTCAACGATTAACTTAATTCCCACTTTATTTGCCTCTTGAATCAGCTGTTCTGCTTGAGCAAGAGTTCCGTAATCAGGTTCGATATCCATGTAGTCAGAGACGTCATAACCATGATCATGTTGAGGCGATGGATACCAAGGTGAAATCCAAATTGCATCAATACCTAACTCTTTCAAATAAGGAAGACGTGAGCGGATTCCTTCAACATCGCCAATGCCATCACCATTTGAGTCAGCATAGGAGCGTGGATAAATCTGGTAGGTAACCGCATCACGCCACCAGGCACGCTCTTTGCGCGAAGCTAACTGAGCCATTATTACTCTGTCTCGAGGTATTTTGTTAAGAATGCGCGTTGTTCATCACTCATGGGAGAAGATTTCTTAGTGCTCATGTCCACGGTGACTTGAACTGTTTTCACTCGTGCTACGAGTTCACCTTTCATCTTAATCTCATAGGTCATTGTGAAAGAAGAGTTACCAATTGCACTGACCCACAGTTCAATATCCAGGAATGTATCGCCATCATAAATTGGAGCAATGAAATCAACTTCAGCACGAGCCACAACCATCTCTAAAATGCCTGACCAAGCAAAGCGAGCTTCCTGGGCATAGGTTAAATAGACAGCATTATTAACATGACCAAAAGCATCTAGATCATCCCAGCGGACGTATTGCTTACTTTGATATCTCATTTAGCGAGTCAACTTTCTATATGTGACGCGATGTGGACGTGCCGCATCGGCTCCCAACCTTTGAATCTTGTTAGCTTCATAGGATTCGAAGTTTCCTTCAAACCAGAACCACTTTGAATCACCTTCATAGGCCAAGATGTGTGTTGCTACGCGGTCAAGAAACCATCGATCGTGGGAGATAACCACAGCGCAGCCAGGAAACTCTAGAAGTGCGTTTTCTAGTGAACCCAGAGTTTCAACATCTAGATCGTTCGTTGGCTCATCGAGTAGTAGCAAATTGCCACCTTGCTTAAGAGTCAGTGCTAAGTTCAAACGGTTGCGCTCACCACCAGATAAAATTCCTGTTGGCTTTTGTTGATCTGGGCCTTTAAAGCCAAAGCAAGAAACATAGGCACGAGAAGGCATTTCAACCTGGCCGACCTTAATAAAATCAAGACCATCAGAGACAACTTCCCAGAGAGTTTTCTTAGGATCTAGGCCACCACGGGACTGATCAACGTAGGAAATCTTTACAGTTTCACCAATTTTTACTGTTCCAGAATCTGGTGTCTCAAGACCGAGCAGCGTTTTAAACAGCGTTGTTTTACCGGCACCATTTGGCCCAATTACTCCCACAATTCCATTGCGTGGCAACGTAAAGGAAAGTCCATCGATGAGAAGACGATCACCAAAGCCCTTAGTCAGATTCTCTACTTCAACAACAACATTACCTAGTCGTGGTCCAGGTGGAATCTGGATTTCTTCAAAGTCGAGTTTGCGCATCTTGTCAGCTTCAGCTGCCATCTCTTCATAACGGGCAAGACGGGCTTTAGATTTCACTTGGCGGCCCTTAGCGTTTTGGCGCACCCATTCAAGTTCCTCCGTTAAACGCTTTGCGCGCTTGGCATCTTTTTGACCTTCAATCTTTAAACGCGCTGACTTTGTTTCAAGGTAGGTGGTGTAGTTACCTTCATAGGGATAAGCGCGACCACGGTCGAGTTCTAGGATCCATTGCGCAACGTTGTCCAAGAAATATCTATCGTGCGTGATTGCAACAACTGCGCCAGCATATTTATTTAAATGCTGTTCTAGCCACAATACTGATTCAGCATCTAGGTGGTTTGTTGGCTCATCCAGCAGTAGCAGATCTGGGGCTTGCAATAAGAGCTTACAAAGTGCCACGCGGCGCTTTTCACCACCCGATAAAACTGAAACATCAGCTTCAGCCGGTGGGCAACGAAGAGCGTCCATAGCTTGTTCTAACTGTGAATCTAACTCCCAGGCATTGCGGTGATCGAGTTGTTCTTGCAGCTCACCCATCTCAGCTAATAGTTTGTCGTAGTCAGCATCTGGGCTAGACATCTCATCGCTAATTGCATT
>JBEGPY010000119.1:0-4154 GCA_041181205.1 Actinomycetota bacterium
CAGTTAAAAAACTTTATTGATAATCACTTTGCAGAGTTCGGCCCTCTAGAAGATGCCATGACAGTTGATAACTGGGCCTTGCATCACTCACTGCTCTCTCCTTATTTAAACAATGGACTACTCCACCCAACAGAGCTCATCCACGCAGCCATGAAGGCATTTAAAACTGGCTCTGTTCCTATTGAATCTGCCGAAGGATTTATCAGACAAGTTATTGGTTGGCGTGAATACGTCAACGGTATGTATTGGTTCCTAGGCCCTGATTATCGAAACAACAATCAACTAGCGGCCACCAGGCCGCTATTGCCGCTCTTTAGTGATCCCAGCAAAACTCAGATGAACTGCATGAAGCAAACAGTGAGCGACATTAACAATCGCGCCTGGGTCCACCACATCCCCCGCCTCATGCTGCTCTCAAATCTTGCACTGATCACTGGCACCAACCCGCAAGCCTTTCTTGATTGGATGCGCGAAGTATTTATCGATGCATCTGAATGGGTCATGGTTCCCAACGTTATTGGAATGGGTGTTCACGCAGATGGTGGGCAGATGATGACTAAGCCATATGCGGCGGGTGGTGCATACATTTCACGCATGTCTAACTACTGCAAGGGATGTTCATACAACCCCAAGCTGCGAGTAGGTGATACCGCTTGTCCTTTCACCACGCTCTATTGGGATTTTCTTGATCGCCACAAAGAGGCCTTTGCTAAAAACCACCGCATGAGCCAAACGCTCTTTGGTCTCAAGCGCTTGAGTGATCTGCCTGAGCTCAAAGAGCGAGCACAAGAAGTCTTAGAGGGTTTGCAAAAGGGTTTGATTTAACTACTTCTGTAGTGGGCCTAACTTATAAGAATCTAATCTCACCGCAGGCTTAGCTTGATTTTCATGTTGTGATTTAAAAGCTGCCGTTGCATCAGTTCCACACAAAGAAACAATCGCACCAGGCCCACCAGGGTGTGAGTTAATCCAGTTAGTTAAGTTGTAAACAATTCCATCAACAACAGCCCAGCAGCTCTTTGCGCTGTTGTTGGCTTTAACTTGAGCCATGGTGTAACCGGCGATGGTTGATGTTGGAGTTGGTGTTGGGGTTGGAGTCGGCGTTGGCGTTGGGGTTGGTGTTGGCGTTGGGGTTGGGTTGGTGTTGGCGTTGGGGTTGGTGTTGGCGTTGGTGTTGGCGTTGGTGTTGGCGCAGCACCACGTAGAACCTCACCGAAGATCTCTTTATCCCCCACCGCAACAGTTATTGCTGCTTTGCCCTTAGATGTAAAAGTAAAGCTATAGATGCCCCCTTGCGCAATGGCGCTATAGCGAGCAAGGTATAAATAATTAGTTCTACCAAAAGGCTCAAAGAACTTAGTACGCTCCGTCAACTTCACGGTCACAGATTTACCTGTGGGTAAAGGCTCAAAGAACTTAGTACGCTCCGTCAACTTCACGGTCACAGATTTACCTGTGGGTGATGTAATAAGAAGTGTTGGCAGCGCACTTGTGCGCAGAGCGTTCTCAGGCTTTTTATCAACAATTAAGTACTGCACATTGAGCGCATCCCCTGCATTAAATTGAGCACGGAAAGCTTTCTTTTGTCCCGTCTTAGTAAAAGATACTCTGATTGCAAAAGAGATGGTGCCATCAACTAGTAGTGGTCCTTTAGAGGCCGTTGTGTCTGTATCTAATAGAACAACTGGCTGATGTGCCTGGGCAGCGCCGCTACCAATAAAGAGGCAAGTTAGTAGGAGTACTAAAAACTTTCTCATGAGAAAACGCTACCTGAGCCAGTCATTTCACGCACCTCTAAGGGGTTAGGTGCAGCTCTGGACGAGAATCGAACTCGCACCTAGCGGTTGGTAAAACCACTTGCGCTTCCATTACGCCACCAGAGCTGCGTGCAAATAATCTGTGTTACTGCTGACTGGTAATGAGTAGATTTAAAACCCTGTGGATAAGAAAGAAGACCCCAATATCGGGGTCTTCTTTGTCCAGAGCTCCAAGATTTTGTAATATAAAAATCAAGAGTTACCAGCTCCATTACAAAACCTGTTCATATTAAAGCAGAGATCTGAGTTACTCAGAGTGATTCTTACGGGCCTTCATCCAGCTCCACGCCCCCGTTGACCACAACGCCCAAATCACCAACAGAGGTTGAAAGAACAGTCTAATAAAGCGTGCTCTATCGCTATCTAAACCAAAAGCATCAACGTGGTTTACATACTGTGAGATATTGCCGGGAAAGATTGCCACAAAGAAAGCTGCAACTACCCAGCCCACAACAACCCGGTAGCGCCAAAGAAAGATAAGAGAAAGCCCCAAGACAATCTCAACTACCCCAGAGGCTAGAACTACAAAATCTGCTATTGATTTTAAGATTGTTGGCACTTGTGCCTGAAACTCTGTGCGATTAGTTGTTAGGTGCCCAATACCGGCATACATGAGTGCAGAGCCAAGGACTACCTGGCTTATTCTCTGTGCGATCTTCATGTGGGTAGTTAACCCTGTAATAACTAGATATGAATACCTAAAACCTTAAATTCACAGTAAAACGTAAGGATCACAAGTTACTATCACCCGATGAAAAGAACTCTGCCGCTAGCCATCGTGATCACCATGGTTGCCCTCTTTTTCTTCTCCGATAGCGCCAGTTGGGCTGCGCCAAAGCCCTGTCCCACAAGCGCCTTTCCTGATTTAACTAACTCTGCTGGCGCAGGTGCTGGCTATAGCAAGCCCACCATTTCCGTCACCTGCACCAAAACTGAACTGCAAGTGAGCTCTAATGGAATGATTAGTTTTGCCTTTGAACAAAAAACCCCTAACCCCTTAAATCCTCAAAATCTGAACTGGTCAGTCCCCTTAAACCCCGTTAAAGCTAAATCTGCAACACCTATTAGAAATGTTCTAGGAACTCTGGGTTTCACAGTCAGTGGACTACCTATCTATGGACCAACTGAAGGTCAACAACCAGCAGCAGAAGCCTTTGGTGATCCCGTCTTTAACAACATCCTTGATATGTGCGGTGGTCACACCGGCCCAGCCCGTGAATACCACCACCACGCACTCACACTGCTTGATCCATGCAACTTATCTAAGCAAAGCATCCTGGGCTATGCCCTAGATGGCTTTCCCATCTATACCACTCTGGGATGTATGGATAAGAAGTGCACTAAAACTGCCATGATGAAATCTGGTTATGTTAAAACCGGTGATCCCACAACAAACTCATGGGATGCCTACACATACAAAAAATCTAAATCCACCAGCACATTAGATGCCTGTAATGGACGCACACAACCCGATGGAACATATGGGTATCACGCAACAACTAACTTCCCCTACATCATCGGCTGTTTCAGCGGAACTGCAACTCTTCCTAAGGGCCGTGCAGGTGCACCAATGCCACCTATGGGTGGACCACCAATGGGTGGACCACCTAAACCTTAATTACAAAGAGTTAGTTATTTCTCACATACTCAGCAGCATGAGGAAAGCCATTAGCCTCTAGCTTTACCGCTAGATCTTCCTTCACAGCTTTAACTACTTTATGAGTTCCATTGCAGTTCTTCTCAGGATCTGTCGTATATCCGCAAGTGCAAGCGCCCATGGCAATATCTCTTTTCTTATCTAAGGAGAAGTAAATAATAGAGGAGTGAGAAGAAAAGCTCTCTATGAACACTGCCCCTCATATAATTATCCCTATGAGCGAGCAGATAGATCAGTTCTTTGCCCCCAATGGCACATTGATATCTATTCCTGTTAAAGCTGCCAAGAAGATCGCTGTTTTAAAGGTAATCGCAAGCAAGCTTTCCCCTGACACCAAATACCCCGAAAAAGAACTCAACGCAATCATCGCCACCTACCACCAAGACACCGCAGCCATTAGACGGCACATGATTGAGTACGGGATCTTGGAGAGGGATGGGGGAAGTGTTTATTGGGTTAAGGAAGTTCATTAAACAGCGCCTATTTGTCCTCACTGGGCTGTAGTTTTAGCCGAACAGAATTGGGAAGACGGGAGTGGGATCTTTGTGAATAAAAAGTCTCTGATTGAGTCTGACATTTGCAAACGGTACTTATCTCCTGCTCTTGTTGCATCAGGCTTGGATATGACTCGAGTCTTTTACCCAGAGTTTAATTACCGTCAAAATCCAAATCTTCTTTAT
>JBEGPY010000120.1:0-2787 GCA_041181205.1 Actinomycetota bacterium
GCTGGATATCTTCCAGGACCTAACGATGTCTATGTTTCATTGCAGCAAGTGCGCAAAAACGGACTACGTAAAGGCGATGTTGTAACAGGCCAGGTTCGCCAGCCACGTGAAGGTGAAACTAAGCAGAAGTTCAACGCATTAATCACTCTTGAAACAGTCAATGGAATGACTCCTGAAGAGGCACGTAACCGTGTTGAATTCGGCAAGTTGACTCCACTTTATCCTCAAGAGCGCTTGCGCCTTGAAACTGAGCCAAACATATTAACCACACGTGTTATCGATCTGATTGCACCCATTGGTAAGGGTCAGCGCGGACTTATTGTTTCACCGCCAAAGGCCGGTAAGACAATGGTTTTGCAAGCCATTGCTAACGCAATCACAACAAATAACCCAGAGTGTCACTTGATGGTTGTTCTAGTTGATGAGCGTCCAGAAGAAGTTACTGATATGCAGCGCTCGGTTAAGGGTGAAGTTATTGCTTCAACTTTCGACCGCCCAGCAGATGACCACACAACAATTGCAGAGCTTGCAATCGAGCGCGCAAAGCGCCTTGTTGAACTTGGCCACGATGTAGTTGTTCTTCTTGACTCAATCACACGTCTGGGCCGCGCATATAACATCGCAGCTCCAGCATCAGGTCGAATTCTTTCTGGTGGTGTTGATTCAGCAGCTCTCTATCCACCCAAGAAGTTCTTTGGTGCAGCTCGTAATATTGAAGATGGTGGATCACTAACTATTCTTGCAACTGCGCTCGTTGACACAGGTTCTCGTATGGATGAAGTTATCTTTGAAGAGTTCAAGGGAACTGGAAACATGGAGCTCATCCTTGATCGTAGGATTGCCGATAAGCGCATCTTCCCTGCAGTTAACGTTGTTGCATCTGGAACACGTAAGGAAGAAATCCTTATGGGATCAGAGGAACTCAATATTGTTTGGAAGCTGCGTCGTGTATTACACGCACTTGAGCCACAAGCAGCACTTGAACTTCTTCTTGAGAAGATGAAGGGCACTAAGTCCAACGTCGAGTTCTTAATGCAGATTCAGAAGACAACCTCTGGACCTGACGACTCAAAGTAAGCGTAAATTTCGTAAATCGCGGGCAATCGCCTACGATTTAGACCTGTTAACCGCCCGTTTGGTTCACCCGATAAGGGACCCAAGCATTAAAGAAGGAATAACCATGAAGCCAGAGATCCACCCAGAGTACAAAGAGACCCAAGTAACCTGTGGTTGCGGTGAGAAGTTTGTTACCCGATCAACAGTTGCAAGCGGTTCAATCTATGTTGAAGTGTGTTCTGTATGCCACCCGTTCTACACCGGCAAGCAGCGCATCCTTGATACTGGTGGTCGCGTAGCTAAGTTCGAAGAGCGCTTCGGTAAAAAAGAAGCCAAGTAGCTTTCTAAAGAAACCGCATCGCAGCCATAACGGTTGCGGTCGCGGTTTTTTTATTTTTCACTTGAAAACATAACCACAATCATTATTTGAAAGGAGAAGCCAATGACAAGTGATCGTTTCGCATCCGCCCATGAAATGGTGCGCGAATACGCCGAACTTGAAGCCAAGATGGCTGATCCGTCCATCCATGAAGATCAAAATAATGCCCGCAAATTAGGTCGGCGTTATGCCCAACTAGGTCCAGTTGTTGCTGGCTTTAAAGCCTGGAAATCTGCTGAAGATGATTTAGCGGCCGGTAAAGAGTTAGCGACAGTTGATGCTGACTTTGCATCTGAGATTCCAGGGTTAGAGGCAACATGCGCGTCGGCTGCTGAAAAGCTTGAAGAGCTCTTATTGCCACGTGATCCCAATGATGATCGCGATGTGATTTTAGAAGTTAAAGCAGGTGCTGGCGGGGATGAATCAGCGATTTTTGCTGGTGATCTCTTGCGCATGTATATGCGTTATGCCGAAAAACATAATTGGAAAGTTGAAATTATTGATGCCACTGAAAGTGAAATGGGTGGCTATAAAGATATTTCTGTTGCAGTTAAATCAAAGGGAACTGCAGCTCCTGGAGAATCTCCTTATGCACGTTTGAAATTTGAAGGTGGTGTGCACCGCGTGCAGCGCGTGCCAGAGACTGAAAGTGCGGGACGTATTCACACATCTGCTGCCGGTGTCTTGATTTTGCCTGAAGCTGAAGAAGTAGATGTTGAGCTCAATATGAACGATGTGCGCGTAGATGTTTATCGCTCATCAGGTCCTGGCGGACAGTCAGTTAATACAACTGACTCTGCCGTGCGATTAACTCACGTTCCAACGGGCATTGTGGTTTCTTGTCAGAATGAAAAGAGCCAGCTACAAAATAAGGAATCAGCTCTGCGTATCTTGCGCGCTCGTCTTTTAGCCGATGCCCAAGAAAAGGCTGAAGCTGCAGCATCTGCTGAGCGCAAGAGCCAAGTTCGTACCGTGGATCGCTCAGAGCGCATTCGGACATATAACTATCCAGAGAATCGCATTAGTGATCACCGCGTTAACTACAAAGCTAATAACTTAGATGCAGTGATGAATGGCGATCTCGATGACATGATTCAAGCCTTACTGGATGCAGATAAAGCTGCACGTTTGGCGAGCACAAACTAAGTTCATGGAGATTAAGAGCCTGCTTCGTGTTGCAAAAGCACAGTTAGCAGAATCTGGAATTAGTGAAGTAGATGCCGAGCACCTGTTAGCTCATGTCCTTGGTTTAACTCGCATGGATCTACATAACCCAGTTTTGATTGAATCTACTCTTGCAACCATTAGTGACATTGATGTGATTGAAGAACAGTTCTTCAATATGTTAGATC
>JBEGPY010000121.1:0-2755 GCA_041181205.1 Actinomycetota bacterium
GTTGTTCAAATGCAAAGGCTGCAATAGCTGCAGCGGTGTATTCACCGATGCCTGGTAGTAGCTGAAGAGTTTCTTGATCCTCTGGCACTTTGTTATTGAAATCTTCAGCGATTATTTGAGCGGCGGCGTGTAGTCGCAGTGCACGGCGTGGATAGCCAAGACGTCCCCAAGCGGTAATGACTTGTGCAGGTGTTGCCTGTGCTAAATCTTTAGGAGTAGGCCAACGCTCCATCCACTCATTCCATTTAGGAAGAACTCGATTAACTGGGGTTTGTTGCAACATATATTCACTAATCATTACACCCCAAGGGGATGTGTCACGCCACGGTAAATCTCTTTTGTTCTTTTTAAACCAGGTAAGAATTGGTTTTTCTAACGAACTCATTCGCCGGTGATTTTTACCCGTTTTAGCGCGGCATCAAGGCGTGATACTTCAACGATCTCCATGCCATCAATCTTTGTGTCTGATCCAGATGGCACAAGTGCGCGCTTAAAGCCAAGACGATATGCCTCTTGCAGTCTGCGATTAACACCGCTGACCTTACGGATTTCACCAGCTAATCCAACTTCACCGATTGCTACTAAATCTGAAGGCAGAGCAAGACCTTTTGCAGCAGATGCAACGGCCAGAGCAAGGGCTAAATCAGCGGCTGGCTCTGTCATTTTCATGCCACCAACAGTTGCTGCATAGACATCGCGGCCACCAACACGAACATTTGCGCGTAGCTCTAAGACTGCAAGTGTCATTGATGTGCGAGCTGAGTCCAGACCTGAAACAACGCGACGAGCATTTCCGTAATCATTTTCACGACCAGCAGAGACTAGTGCTTGGATTTCTGCAAGCAGTGGCCTACGACCTTCAAGAGTCACGGTTACACATGTTCCTGGAACAGGTTCTGCATGGCGGGATGTGAATAATCCAGTTGGATCAAGCACAGATTCAATTCCGGTATCACTTAAATCAAAACAACCAACCTCATCTGATGCACCGAAGCGGTTTTTGATTGCACGAATAAGACGTAGTCGAGAGTGGCGTTCGCCTTCAAACTGCAGAACAACATCAACGATGTGTTCTAGAAGTCTAGGGCCGGCAATTGAGCCATCTTTAGTTACATGTCCAACAAGAAGTAGTGTGATGTCGCGATCTTTACAGATGCGAATGAGTGCTCCAGCAACTTCTCGAACCTGTGTAACACCACCAGGTGCGCCATCTGCTGCAGAGCTGCCGATTGTTTGTACTGAGTCGATAATTAGAAGCTGTGGTTTAACAGAATCAATATGGGCAATTACTGCGCCAAGATCTGTTTCGGATGCAAGAAACAATTGAGGATCAATTGCATTAATGCGTTCTGCGCGAAGTCGTACTTGTGATGCTGATTCTTCGCCACTTATATACAGTGCAGAGATTCCCTTAGCGGCAGATTGTGCAGCAACTGAAAGTAGCAAAGTTGATTTACCAACGCCTGGTTCACCGGCTAATAAAATTGCTGCACCTGGTACTAAACCGCCACCAAGAACGCGATCTAACTCTGAAACACCTGTTGGACGTGCATGGGCTGCAGATAAATCAACATCGCCAATGGGAGTTGCTTTGGCGGTTACATTTCCTGCAACCAGTGATAATTTCTTAGGCGCAGCAATCTCTTCAACGACGCCCCATGCTTGGCATTCACCGCAGCGACCAACCCACTTTTGGGATGTCCAACCACACTCTGTGCAGCGGAATGGATCTTTTTCAACCTTGGCCATGAGGTAACCCTATGACAAGGCACTGACTATTTCTTCTGGGCAGCCAATGTTGCTGGATGCTGAATGACAAATAGCGGCAAGTTGCGGGCTGTGGACTCACGAATGTGTTCCATGCGTGCGTGACACAGCCGTTCAAGTTCGTTGTATGCATCCTTGCCCATCAGAAGTTCAAGCTCGTACTTGTTAGAGATATACACAGGCTCTGTTCCAACGTGAGCATCACTGTTGCTTGTGCAGTACCAGTCAAAATCTTCTCCACCATCGCCCCATGCAAGACGTTCATACTCACCGATTACTGTCACTGAGTATTCGCGCTCACCATATTCGCGAGTTTCAAAACTACGACGCAACGGCAACTGCCAGCACACATCCGGCTTTGTATCTGCGAAGTGCTTTCCATCGCGTTGTGCAACGTGGTGAAGTGCGCAGCCAAATGAACCGGTAAAGCCTTCTGCTTCATAACCCTTACGGTTTAAGAAGATACACCCATCATCGACGCGGCGAGTCTTGCGTTCACCATCTTCATCTTTTTCTGAAATTCGTAAATCGCCGCCAGGTTTCTTTGGTCGAGCTTCGCCGTAGTACTGCCACATATCAGGAGTTAGATAAGCAGCAGCTTTGAGTGTGCGCGCTTCATCATCCTTATCTGTGTACATCGCACCTTCGGTGCAACATCCAGAAAATGGCTGGCTTTTAAAAACACCTTGGCAGCCATCACCATAAATACAAGTCCAATACGAGGTCAACCAGGTTAGGTCGCACTTGAAAATAGTTTCAGCATCATTTGGGTCGAAAAATTCAACCCAATCACGCGCAAATCCTGCTTTAACTTCTGGCATAGTCGTAGAGCCTACAGCCATAACAGGTAGGCTTGTTACATGAATCAGCAATCAAAGGTTGCAGTTGTTGGCGCCGGCATTATGGGCGAAGCCTTGATAGCTGCATTGATTTCATCTGGTGTTAATCCAGAGTTGATCACGATTTCAGAAAAGCGTGCAGATCGAAG
>JBEGPY010000122.1:0-2739 GCA_041181205.1 Actinomycetota bacterium
CGTAAGAAATCTTCTTTTCACTCATGGGCTAAATCTACTCCTTCACATTCATCGGCGTCACTGTGGCATTGGTCTCGCCCTTTGCAAGGCGCAAGCGCAATACATCGCCTGCTTTTAACTTCGTTGCATCCCGGGCAATATCACCATTAGCTAATTGAACTACTGAGTAACCACGATCCAATGTGGCCTGCGGTGAGAGCGCTCTAACACGGGCCTTGATTTGCACTAACTCTTCTTTAGCTACTTTCACATGGCCAGCAAAGGATCTATGGGCTCGCTCTTTTAGCGCCACAATGATTTCAGCTCTAGATGTAATGATCACATGAGGATCCTTCATCACCGGGCGATCTTTAAAGGATTTAATGCGGGTTGCTTCCATCTCAATGCGGCCGAGCAACGTGCGACGGGCTCTATCGGTGAGCTTTGAGATCATCTCGATTTCCTCGGCAATATCTGGCACCACCCGCTTTGCTGCATCGGTTGGCGTAGATGCACGAAAATCTGCAACTAGATCAAGTAGCGGTGAATCCTTTTCATGGCCAATGGCACTAACAATGGGAGTTAAACAGGATGCTGCCAGGCGCACTAATGACTCATCACTAAAGGGCAGTAGATCTTCAAAGGATCCGCCGCCACGAGTAATGATGATGACTTCCACATCTTTATCTGCCTCTAACTCGCGCAGAGCCTCTGATACTTCAGATACTGCGGCTGCGCCCTGCACAGTTACTTCACGGATTTCAAATTCAACGCTGGGCCAGCGCCGCTTAGCGTTTTCAACAACATCTTTTTCAGCATCGGTATTGCGACCGCAGATAAGGCCAATCTTTTTTGGTAGAAGTGGTAAGGAAACTTTGCGATCAGAATCAAAGAGACCTTCTGAAGCCAGCAGAGTTTTGAGCGCTTCAAGGCGAGCAAGTAGTTCGCCCACACCCACTTGGCGGATTTCTCGGGCAGATAATGTAAGAGAACCATTTTTTGTATACCACGATGGCTTTGCATACATCACTACTCGCGCATTAGCTGGCAGAGGTTGAATTGCAGCAATAACTGATTTGTGACACATGACCGATAAGGACATATCAACGCTGGGATCACGCAGGCGAATAAAAGCCATCATGCCGCTGCGTTCATTGAGTTCAGAGATTTCACCTTCAACCCAGATAGGGCCAAGGCGATCTACATATTCTTTTATAGCTTCAGTGACCACCCGCACAGGCGCGGGGGATTCACTTGAAGTTTCGAACATGTGCTCAGCCTAATAGACTCCCCTCATGGCTAAGAGAGTTCTACTTGCTGCGCCCCGCGGATATTGCGCAGGTGTTGACCGCGCTGTTATCACGGTGGAAAAAGCCTTGGCCCTCTATGGAGCACCTGTCTATGTGAGAAAGCAGATCGTTCACAACGTCCACGTTGTTGCCAGTTTGGAAGCAAAAGGGGCGATCTTTGTTGAAGAAACAGATGAAGTTCCAGAGGGAAAGACCGTTGTTTTCTCAGCCCATGGTGTTGCACCAGTTGTTCACGAACAAGCAGCTGCCAGATCGTTAAAAACTATTGATGCAACCTGTCCACTTGTAACAAAAGTGCATATGGAAGCAAAACGCTTTGCGGCAGAAGATGCTGAAATCTTGCTCATTGGTCACCATGGCCATGAAGAAGTTGAGGGCACAGCCGGTGAAGCAGTGGGACAGGTAAGAATTGTTGATGGTCTAGATGGTGCTCGCACTGTGCAACCAACTCCAGGAAAGAAACTTGTCTGGCTATCACAAACCACTTTGAGCGTTGATGAAACTCTAGATGCGGTTGCAATCTTGAAGGAGCGCTTTCCAGAGATTCAAGATCCCCCAAGTGATGACATTTGTTATGCCACGCAAAATCGCCAAGAAGCAATTAAAGCTATTGCCCCACAAGCAGACCTTGTCATTGTTGTGGGATCTAAAAACTCTTCTAACTCTGTGCGCCTGGTTGAAGTGGCACTCGAATATGGCGCAAAGGCATCGTATTTGGTTGATTATGCCGAGCAGATTCAAGATGAGTGGTTTAACGGAGTTGAAACTATTGGTCTAACAAGTGGTGCATCAGTTCCAGAGATTTTGGTGACAGATGTTTTAAAGACTCTAGCTGAGCATGGCTTTAGTGATGTTGAAACTATTACAGCAATGGAAGAATCACTGCTCTTTGCATTGCCACCAGAGCTGCGAAAAGATATGAAAGCAGCTGGGATTCAAGCCTGACGGGCTTTTGAAGGCTTAGTTTTAGCCTTTGCATTCAAGTAAATAAACCAGCCATAAGCCGCACCAATGATAAGAAATGGTGCTTGGCTAGCAAGGGCTGCAATGAAATCAATTCCAACGCGTGATGGTCTAAAGCCATCAAAGATTAAGATCCAAAAAAGAGCGTTGGCGGCAAAAGCTAGCGGTGGCGTGACAACAGAGACATAAGTTGTGCCAGGGCGACCAAAGCGAAGTGCGCCATAGAAGGAAACAAGAATCATTGCGCCAGTAAGGATTCCAACACCACTGCGCAGCCATAGTTCAACGAAAGTGAAGAAGCCAATAAAGAAGCTCTGCAGCACGACGATGCCTTGTTTTTTAAGTCCAGGGCCTTGAATCGCCATTTTAGTTACGGTGCTCATTTATCTATCTCCATCTGTTATCTCTTCTGCATCAATAAAATCATCATCGCCGAGCTCGTCACTCTTTAGTTCGCGAACAGATGCTGGTGCTTCTGGGTATTCAA
>JBEGPY010000123.1:0-5464 GCA_041181205.1 Actinomycetota bacterium
TGCAGATCCTCGCAATGTGTTGCGTCGTACATTAGAAAAAGCAGCAACCATGGGTTACACCTGTTACACCCACCCAGAAATTGAATTCTTCTTATTTAACGAAAAGCCAGAAGCTGGCAAAGCACCTATCCCAGTTGATCAAGGTGGGTATTTCGATCACACACCAGCTGTTGTTGGACATGACTTCCGCCGCCAAGCAATTACATTATTGGAAGCAATGGGAATCTCAGTTGAGTTTTCACATCATGAAGGTGCTCCAGGACAGCAGGAGATTGATCTGCGCTATGCAGATGCGCTAAGTACTGCAGATAACATCATGACTTTCCGACATGTGATTAAAGAAGTTGCCATGGATCAAGGTTTCCACGCCTCATTTATGCCAAAGCCTTTTACAGATCATCCAGGTAGTGGCATGCACACTCACGTATCACTGTTTAAAGGTGAAGAGAATGCTTTCTATGATCCAAAGGCTGAGTTAAATCTTTCTGCCGTAGGTCGCTCATTTATTGCAGGTCTGCTTAAGCACGCACCAGAGATCACTGCAATTACTAATCAATGGGTGAACTCCTATAAGCGCTTACATGGTGGGGGTGAAGCACCAGCTTTTGCTAACTGGGGTCCAAGTGATCGCGCTGCATTAGTGCGCGTGCCTATGTATAAGCCAAAGAAAGAAAACTCAACACGTATTGAATTTAGATCACCAGATACTGCATGTAATCCATATCTTGCATATGCCGTGATGTTGGCAGCAGGGTTAAAGGGCGTTGAAGAAGGCTATGTATTAGCTGATTCTAAAGATCCAATTTCTCTGCCTTCTGATCTCAATGAAGCCATTGCAGAGATGGAAAAGAGTGAATTAGTCCGTCAAACTTTGGGTGAGCATGTATTTGAATATGTTTTGCGCAATAAACGTGCTGAATGGCAGGACTATCGCCGCCAAGTCAGTGCCTATGAACTCGATCGATATTTGCCAGTTCTTTAACCTGCGCGTTACCCTTTACCCATGAACACACGCAGTCTCCTCCTTAGCTGCCGTGGCGGGGTCAAATAACCGAACCCCTCGCTGCGGGGTTTGTCGTATCGGTAAAAAGACAAATTCCGCATTTTCCCAAGCAAGTACCCTCAAAGATGCCAGTGCATCGCTATGAACCCTTTCACCCAATAGATCTTGCCGATCGCACCTGGCCCAATAAGAAGATTACCAATGCGCCTCAATGGTGTTCTGTTGATCTTCGCGATGGCAATCAAGCTCTCATCGATCCCATGGACACACCGCGCAAATTAGCGATGTTCAAACTTTTAGTAGCAATGGGATACAAAGAGATTGAAGTTGGATTTCCAAGTGCTAGCCAGACTGATTTTGATTTCGTTCGAAAGATTATTGAAGAAAAATTGATTCCAGATGATGTTGTTATTCAGGTTTTAACCCAAGCACGTGAGGCATTGATTATTCGCACTTTTGAATCAATCAAGGGTTCAAAGCAGGCCATAGTTCACCTCTATAACTCCACATCCACTCTGCAACGCCGAGTTGTATTTGGTCTTGATAAAGATGGCATCAAGAAGATTGCAACCGATGCTGCCAAGATCTGTTTAGATCTAGTCAAAACCGTTCCGGAAACTAAGGTCTCATTCGAGTATTCACCTGAGTCCTATACAGGCACAGAACTAGAGTTTGCGGTTGAGGTTTGTAATGCAGTCAATGATGTGTGGAAGCCAACCCCGCAGTGGAAAACCATCATGAACCTGCCAGCAACCGTTGAAATGGCAACACCGAACGTTTATGCCGACTCCATTGAGTGGATGTGTCGTCATTTAAATAATCGCGAGAGTGTGATTGTCTCTCTTCACCCACACAATGATCGTGGAACAGGTGTTGCTGCAGCAGAGCTTGGTTACTTAGCAGGGGCTGATCGCATTGAAGGAACTTTGTTTGGTAACGGCGAGCGCACAGGAAATGTCTGTCTTGTGACTCTTGGAATCAACTTAGTTACACATGGCATTGATCCACACATTGATTTCTCTAATATCGATGAAGTACGTCGTACAGTGGAATATGCCAACCAATTACGAGTTCCTGAGCGCCATCCTTATGGTGGCGACCTAGTCTTTACAGCCTTTTCTGGTTCACACCAAGATGCAATTAAAAAAGGCTTTGATCACATGGCAGTGGATGCAAAGGCGGCCGGCAAAGAAGTTCGTGATCACACATGGGCTATTCCTTACTTACCGATTGATCCATTAGATATTGGTCGCAGCTATGAAGCTGTTATTCGTGTTAACTCACAGTCGGGTAAGGGCGGAGTTGCTTATCTGATGAAGAACGAGCATCACCTTGATCTTCCACGCAGATTGCAGATTGAGTTCTCTAAAAATGTTCAAGCAAAGACTGATGCTGAAGGTGGAGAAATTAGTCCAGAGGATTTGTGGAATATATTCGAAGATGAATATCTACCAACAGAGGGCGCACCCTGGGGACGCTTTCGCCTTAAGGGTTTAAGTCAGACATCGGTTCTTGGCGAAGATGTTCACTTGATTGTTTCATTAACTGATCGTGGTCAAGTCCATGAACTTAAGGGTCAAGGAAACGGACCGATTGCAGCGTTCTGTAATATCTTACAAAACTACGGAGTCGATGTTCGAGTTCTAGATTATTACGAGCACGCCCTCTCTGCTGGTGGCGATGCATCAGCTGCGGCATATTTGGAATGTTCCATTGATGGTGATGTCTACTGGGGTGTTGGAATCGATCCAAACACCACCACGGCATCGCTTAAAGCTGTCGTGTCTGCCATAAATCGCGCAATTCGCTAACCAACGCACTACCTTTGTATGAGTTTGTACCGGGATGAGGCAATCATCCTGCGCACCCAAAAACTCGGTGAGGCCGATCGCATCATCACTTTGCTCACCAAAGATCATGGGCGCATCCGCGGAGTTGCCAAAGGTGTTCGTCGCACCATGTCTAAATTTGGTGCACGACTTGAACCTGGTAGCCACGTTGATCTTCAACTACATGTGGGAAAAACCTTTGACACCATTACACAAGTTGAAGCCCTCATGAATTATGGAGAAGCTCTTACTCAGGATTATCAGCGCTGGACAGTGGCTTCAGCGATTTTGGAAGCAGCTGAGCGTTTTTCACCCAATGAACATGAACCTGCGCTGCAAGAGTTTCACTTAGTTGTTGGTGGAATGAAAGCGTTGGCAGAGAATAGATATGAACCCCTACTCATTCTGGATGCGTTCTTGCTGCGCTCTTTAGCAGTTGCTGGTTATGCACCATCTATGACTATTTGTTCCAGGTGTGAAAAACCCGGGCCACATAGATATTTCTCATTAGTGGGTGGGGGGTCGGTGTGTAATGACTGTCGTCCATCGGCATGTGCAACCCCTGCCATGGAAACTTTGCAGTTGATGGGCGCACTTATTAGTAGTGATTGGGAGGGCGCCACGGCAAGTGAAGGAAAACATCGTCGGGAGGCTAGTGGATTAATCGCTGCCTATTTACAATGGCACCTTGAGCGCGGTTTAAGGAGTTTGCCGATGGTGGAGCGAGTATGACAATTCATATTCCAAATCACGTTGCCCTTGTCATGGATGGCAATGGCCGCTGGGCAAAACAACGTGGTCTGCCGCGCACAGCTGGTCATGAAGCCGGGGAAGCAGCACTTTTTGATGTGGTTGAAGGTGCAATTGAGTTTGGTGTTAAAGAGTTAAGTGCTTATGCATTTTCAACTGAAAACTGGCGCAGATCACCGGATGAAGTTCGTTTCCTGATGGGTTTTAATCGTGATGTTATTCGCAGGCGACGTGATCAGATGAATGAGATGGGTGTTCGCATTCGCTGGGTCGGTCGCTCTAAGCGCTTATGGAGCAGTGTTATTAATGAGTTGGAAGAGGCAGAAGAGTTAACTGCTAAGAATAAAACTCTGACGTTAAACATGTGTGTGAATTATGGAGGTCGCGCTGAGATTGTGGATGCTGCGGCAGAGTTAGCGCGTGATGTGAAGAGGGGCAAGCTCAAGGCCGATTCAATTACCGACAAAGTATTTGCTAAGTATTTAGATTCACCGAAAATGAACGATGTGGACCTGTTTTTGCGCTCATCAGGTGAGCAGCGCACCAGTAATTTCCTGCCGTGGCAAAGTGTTTATGCCGAGCTTGTTTTTATGGATGTGTTGTGGCCAGATGTCACACGCAAGACTTTGTGGAAAGCTATTGAGGAGTATTCACAGCGCGATCGTAGATTTGGTAAAGCTTAAGAACCTGCAACTACTGCCCACATCACCAGCACACCAACCCCAGTCATAACAAGAGTCCATCGTGATTCATGACGAGAATGAGCTTCAGGCAAGATATGTGAAGTTGCAATATAAATAACAAAACCTGAAAAGAGTGCAAGGTAGAGCGCTAAGTATTTATCATTCAGAGCTAGGTAAGTTCCTAGAGCTGCGCCACCAATTCGAGCCACTGCATCTACTCCTAATAAATACTTACTTGATTTAGTCCAGTTTCCACTCTTAACTATCATTGAAACTGTATTAAGACCATCACTAAATGCATGGACAAGGACTGCTAGAAATACTGCAATACCTAATGAAGTACTGACTTGAAATGCAACACCTAAACCAACACCATCTAAAAAGACATGTCCGCCCATAGCAAGTGCACCGAGGGTGCCAGAAATGGAGTGGTGCTCATGGTCGTGACCGTAATCTGATTCAACAGGCTCATGTGAACCAAAAGAGCGCTCCAGAATATGGAGAAGAAGGAATCCACCAAGAATTGCAACTGATACAACTGGTACGCCAGCCACAAGATCGGTGTTCATTTCGAACACTTCAGGTAATAAATCAAAACCAACTAATCCAAGTAAAAGACCTGCCGAAAGCCCAAGAACTAAATGGAAGCGATCCCGTGACTTAAATGCCAAAATTCCACCTGCCGTGGTGGCAAGAACGGTGAAGACGGAGAAAATAATCGCTAAGTTCATAGTTTTAGCGTATCGCGATTAGGCTAGGGCTCATGATCGCAATCGCCCGCTTTAACGTTGCCCTAGGCGATGCCGCACATTTTGAGGCAGAACTTTCGGTGGCCCTGGATGCATTGATGCAATGTGGCGGCTTCATCAAAGGTGAAATTGGCCAGAATCTAGATGAGAGCTCGCTCTGGACATTGGTGACCCATTGGGAAAATGTGGGTTCATATCGCAGAGCGCTGAGCAATAACACCGTAAAGATGAATGCGATTCCACTTCTTGCACAGGCAATTGACGAGCCCGGTGCATATGAAAGGCCGTACTCAGAGTAAAATTAGGGCACGGAAGTAACACCAGTTGCTTTTCGCCGACAGCCAGCCGGATGGAGAATATTGTGGCAACGGATCGTTTAGAAAATATCGTTGGACTATCAAAGCGCCGAGGATTTGTATTTCCTTCCTCAGAAATTTATGGCGGACTTCG
>JBEGPY010000124.1:0-2709 GCA_041181205.1 Actinomycetota bacterium
CTCTTCTTCAATGCGTAGTAGTTGGTTGTACTTAGCAACGCGCTCAGTACGTGCTGGTGCACCTGTCTTAATCTGTCCACAGTTAAGGGCAACAGCTAAATCAGCAATAGTTGTGTCTTCAGTTTCACCTGAACGATGGCTCATCATTGAGCGGTAGTTAGCACGGTGTGCCATCTCTACTGCATCAATAGTTTCAGTCAGCGTTCCAATTTGGTTGACCTTAACAAGTAGTGCATTTGCTGTTCCGCCTGCAATACCGCGGGCAAGACGCTCTGGGTTAGTTACGAACAGGTCATCTCCCACGATTTGAATGCGTGAGCCCAGGCTCTTAGTCATATCGGTCCAGCCAGCCCAGTCTTCTTCATTGAGTGGATCTTCAATTGAAACGATTGGGTAGGCATCAACGAGTGAGGTGTAATACGCAATCATCTCTGCAGAGCTCTTTGAAGCACCTTCAAATGTGTATGTGCCGTTGTCATAAAACTCAGTTGCAGCAACGTCCATTGCAAGTGCAATCTCTTTACCTGGCTTGTATCCAGCGATTTCAATCGCTTCAAGGATAAGATCTAACGCTGCGCGGTTGCTCTCAAGGTTGGGGGCAAAACCACCTTCATCACCAACGGATGTTGCTAGGCCACGCTTTTTAAGAACTGATTTAAGTGCATGGTAAATCTCAGCACCCCAGCGCAGTGATTCGCGAAATGTTGGAGCACCAATTGGGGCAATCATGAACTCTTGAATATCAACGTTCGTATCAGCATGTGCGCCGCCATTAAGAATATTCATCATTGGCACTGGAAGCAGATGTGCATTTGGTCCACCTAAGTAACGGAACAGTGAAAGATCAGCAGATTCAGCAGATGCCTTAGCAACAACTAATGAAGCACCCAAGATTGCATTTGCTCCCATCCGTGATTTGTTCTTAGTTCCATCTAAAGTGATCATTGCATCATCAATTAAGCGCTGATCTTGGGCATCAAAGCCAATAATCTCTGGTCCAATTTCATCATTAACAAATGCGATCGCCTTTTCAACGCCTTTACCTAGATAGCGCTTTCCACCATCACGAAGTTCTGCCGCTTCAAATGCACCAGTTGATGCACCGCTTGGAACTGCAGCACGTGCTTGTGTTCCATCTTCTAATTGGATTTCGACTTCAACCGTTGGATTTCCACGGGAGTCAAGAATTTCACGGGCTCCGAGAGCTTCGATAATTGCCATTGAGTTTCTCCTTCGTCACTTACACATTTTGTGCCGTAGACCTCAACGCTGAAATCGCACAATCTTTACTGGGCTAATCCTACCGCGCCTCGATAGCGCTTACTTGTTCGCTTAATTTCAAAGCCTCTTTACGCAGCGCCGCCTCAGCATCTATTCCATTGGCATGGGCCCATGCAATAACGGCCAGCAGCGCCTGCCCCACGGCGCCTTCATCAGCATCACCATCGATATCTGCAGCAGATGGGGTGTGTAGATCAACGTTGTATTTTTCGGCGCGATACAAGAGTTTTTCAATCAAAGGCAACGCTGGTTGCGCCATTGCGATTCCATCAAGGGCGGAGGTGCGACCCTTTTCTTTCTTTTTAATGTCTTCCCAATTCTGTAAGACATCTTCTGAGCTCTTTACTTCAACTCCAGCAAAGACATGCGGGTGGCGCCTAATTAACTTATCGGCAATACCTTGGGCAACTTCCTCTATTGAAAATGGATCTGTGGGGTGATCTTCAGCCATACGTGCATGAAAGTAGACCTGCAATAAAACATCACCGAGTTCTTCTCGCATATCAACGCGATTACCAGCAGCAACTGCGTCCACAAACTCATAGGACTCTTCTAACAAATACTTAAGAAGTGACTCATGCGTTTGTTCTGCATCCCAAGGACAACCCCCAGGAGAGCGCAGTTGGTCCATAACTTCAACTAAGCGTTGGAGCTGTGAACCCTGCGTCATCTTTTAAAGCTTTACTTTGTTGGAGTAACAGCAGTACCTGCTGCATCAGATGCAACAACATCTGCCACAGTGGGATCCCACTTGCCATAACGTGGGTTAACAGTCACGCCTAACTCTTTAGCTTTAGCAACAACAAGCTTTGAAATTTGCGCACCCATGTCCGCCTCAGGTACTCCTGCAGCAGTAAGAGCTTGGGTGATCTTGTCTGAGATTGAAATTGCTTCGATGTATTGATCAAAATCATTAGGCGCAATTCCTGCGCCAACGAGTGCATTTGGAAGTGCCTCTTTGCCGCCTACTTGGTCAATGATGCTCTGGCGGCGTGTATCAATTTCGGCCTTAGATACTGAAAGTTTGATTTCTTTTCCGACTTCGCGAAGAAGAGCAGTTAACAAGTGAAAACGTAGCTGACCACGGTTGAGAACTTCACCAGTTTCTAGTTGCATCTGTGAGGTGTCAACACCTTGGCGCGCAGCAAGAATTGCATCAATGCTGCCTTGCACTGTGGCTTGTGAAATCTTTGTGCTGCCTAGAGTTGCTGCAGAACCAACTTGGGAACATCCAGTTAGTAGGAGCGTGGTTGCAACGGCTACAAGGGCCAGAATCTTCTTCACTATGAACTCACTTTCGGTGCTTCGCTAAGTTGGTTGACGGCCTCTACGACCCAGGCCAGAAGAGAAGTATCCACTATCTCAGGCTCATTCTGCGACGGATTCCACGCGGGGCCTTTGGCTAATGCAACTAAAACGGTGCGAGTA
>JBEGPY010000125.1:0-3281 GCA_041181205.1 Actinomycetota bacterium
CTGCCGCAGTGCAGTACAAGCCCGGCTCTATTAGGTGAGCGGCTTCGGCATAGCTGGCCCACCGCCAGCGCCTTCAATACCTGGGTGGACACATCTGCGCACCGGAAAAGTCCGTGACTTATATACAAATGATTTAGGAAATATTTTACTGGTTGCATCAGATCGCATCTCTGCTTACGACTGGGTAATGCCAACCGAGATTCCGGGTAAAGGCGCAGTGTTAACGCAGTTATCTTTATTTTGGTTCGACTTACTTGAAGATATTGTTCCAAACCATATTGTTTCAACAGATGTGCCTGATGAAGTTGAAGATCGAGCAATCATTGTTCAACCTCTTGAAATGTTTGCAATTGAATGTGTTGCACGCGGTTATCTAACTGGCAGTGGCTGGAGTGAATACAAAGAAAATAGCGCGGTCTGTGGAAATGAATTACCTGCTGGCCTACTAGATGGTTCACAACTTCCAACAAGTATTTTCACGCCGGCCACTAAAGCTGACATTGGTGATCACGATATAAATATTGATTTCGATCAAGCTGCAAGCTAAGAGCCGGGGCATTATTTTGGCTGACACTAAGTTTGAATTTGGGCGCAATTCAGCTGGGGCGATTGTCTTGGGCGATGAGGCTTTGACCCCTGATTCATCTAGGTTTTGGGATCAGATTCATCTAGGTTTTGGGATCAATCCACATGGGTTCCAGGGGGCACGCAGCCCTCATTTGATAAACAGTTTTTACGTGATTACCTCACAGCCAGCGGATGGGATAGAAATAGCCCACCACCCGAGCTACCAGCAGAGATCGTAGAAAAGAGCGCAGCGCGCTATGAAGAAGCTTTTTATCGTTTAACTGGCAGCAAGTTCTAACTAAGGGAGAATATGAGAATGGCAAAGATTGTGGTTGATGTGATGTTGAAGCCAGAGATTCTTGACCCACAAGGTAACGCTGTTGCATCAGCTCTGCCACGTCTTGGATTTTCCTTTGCTAAATCAGTGCGCCAAGGAAAGCGATTTGAAATTGAAGTTGAAGGAGAACCAACAGCTGCCCAGTTAGCTGAAGTTGAAAAAGCTGCTGAAGTTCTACTTTCGAATCCTGTTATTGAAAACTATGTTGTGAGAGTAGAGCAGTAATGCGTGTTGGAGTCATAACTTTTCCAGGCACGTTAGATGATCAAGATGCTGCGCGCGCAGTAGTTGCTGGTGGATCAGAGGCTGTCTCACTCTGGCATGCAGATGCTGATTTAAAAAACGTTGATGCAGTTATTTTGCCTGGCGGATTTTCTTATGGTGATTATTTGCGCTGCGGTGCAATTTCTCGTTTTGCACCAGTAATGCAGTTAGTAATTGAAGCTGCAGGTAAAGGTATGCCAGTTCTGGGTATTTGTAATGGTTTTCAAGTTCTCTGTGAATCACACTTGCTTCCAGGAGCGCTGACTCGTAACTCAGATCTTCATTTCTTATGCAGAGATCAAGAGATTGAAATAGTTAATAACACAACACCGTGGACTTCTTCTTATAAAGCTGGTGAAAAGATTGTTATCCCATTAAAGAATGGTGAAGGATCTTTTCAATGTGATGATAAAACCCTTGCCGAGCTCGAAGGTGAAGGAAGAATAATTGCTAGGTATGTGGGCCAAAACCCAAATGGGTCAAGGAATTTGATTGCTGGAATTACTAATGCGCGGGGCAATGTGGTGGGCCTGATGCCTCACCCAGAGCATGCAATTGATGAGTTAACAGGCCCATCGGCCCAAGGTCTTGGCTTCTTTACTTCTATTCTTCATGCGATGGCGAAGTAAATGGCGCTAGATACAGTTGCTATTGCGCAATCAAGCCCGGATAACGTTCAACCATTTGCTGAGCTTGGTTTAAAAGATGATGAATATGCGCGTATTAAAGAAATCTTAGGTCGCCGCCCTACTTCATCTGAGTTAGCGATGTATTCCGTGATGTGGTCAGAGCATTGTTCGTATAAATCATCAAAAGTGCACTTAAAGCAATTTGGAGAAAAAGCACCAAAGTCTGATGCGTTGCTGGTGGGCATTGGTGAAAATGCAGGAGTAGTAGATGTTGGGCAAGGTTATGCAGTTACTTTTAAAATTGAATCACACAACCACCCTTCTTTCATTGAACCGTATCAAGGCGCAGCAACTGGTATTGGCGGCATCGTAAGAGATATTTTGACGATGGGTGCACGACCAATTGCAGTTATGGATCCATTGCGATTTGGTCCAGCCGATGCACCAGACACACGACGTGTGTTGCCTGGCATCGTTGCCGGTGTTGGTGGATATGGAAACTGTTTAGGACTGCCAAATATTGGTGGGGAAGTTGTTTTTGATGAAACATATATTGGAAATCCATTGGTTAATGCACTTTGCGTTGGCGTGATGAAGCACAGTGATATTAAGTTAGCTAAAGCTGCTGGTGCTGGAAACCTTGTAGTTCTCTATGGAGCTAAGACTGGTGGAGATGGAATTGGTGGCGTATCAGTTCTTGCCTCAGAAACTTTCGGTGCTGGTGGTTCTACCAAGCGTCCAAGTGTTCAAGTGGGAGATCCATTCGTTGAGAAGGTTCTTATTGAGTGTTCTTTGGAAATCTTTGCTGAAGATTTAGTTGTTGGTATTCAAGACCTTGGCGGAGCAGGCTTATCGTGTGCAACGAGTGAGCTGGCATCAGGAGGCAGCGGGGGTATGAAAGTTGCCCTGGATAAGGTTCCTTTGCGCGATCCTTCACTTTCTCCGGAAGAGATTTTGATGTCAGAGTCACAAGAGCGCATGTGTGCAATTGTTGAACCAAGCAAGATTTCACGATTCCTAGAGATTTGTAAGAAATGGGATGTAACAGTCACTGTTATTGGTGAAGTTACAGATGGCGACAGGTTAGAAATCACGTGGAATGGTGAAGTAATCGTCAACGTTCCACCACGTACTGTGGCCCATGAAGGCCCTGTCTATAACCGTCCACTCGCACAGCCTGCATATATTGATCAAGTAAATTCACAAAAAGTAAATGTTCCTATGCCAAGTAGTGCCACTGAGATTAAAGCTGCAGTTCTCAAACTAGCTGGGGCTCCAAACTTGGCCGATAAATCCTGGGTTACTGCCCAATACGATAAATATGTTCAGGGAAACACCATTCAAGCCCAACCAGATGATTCAGGAATGGTTCGACTTGATGAGTCAACACATTTAGGTGTTGCAATCTCAACAGATGCAAATGCCAACTGGTCGTATTTAAATCCCTATCAAGGTGCAAAGTTAGCCTTAGCTGAAGCAGCGAG
>JBEGPY010000126.1:0-2695 GCA_041181205.1 Actinomycetota bacterium
TAGAACAGGTCTGTGCTTTGCTGGAAAAAACTTCTATTAGAGCTGCACTGAGCTTCACACTCAACATGCGATCTCAAGGCAAAAAAGGTGGTGATGAAGAAGTCCAGTTCTTGGCAATTACTACGAGATTGCGACCATTGCGTGTTCGAACCATAAACCGCGATCTGCGGGCGGCATCCAAGGCTCTAGAGGAAAAGGCCACACTTATTGAGGTCAATATGCGCTCTGCGCTGCGCAAATCAATTGCAACAATGGCCAGTGAGCTCAAGCGCTAACTTCTAATACTATTAAGGCATGCGAGCCTATCTTCCAATTTCTCATGATGAGCTTGTGGCATTCCTTAATTCTGGAAGCAAGAGCATAGAATCAATTTTGGCTCCGACGCCTTTTTATGTCGGTGAAAATGAAGATTTAGGTGAAGAAGAGATTGAATATCTCTTATCTCTTGAGGCGGCGCAAGATGCCATTGAACTGCGTTCATCAGATAAAGCACCTGGGATTGTTTTAGCCATTGAGTTAGAGGCCCAGCAGGTTAACGCAGTCAATGAAAATTCAGTCACCTTGAACTCTGCAATCACATGGGAGCAAGTGCAGTGCGCACTACTTCTCTTTCCTGATGAAGAAGAATTGATCTGGTTTGCAACCCAAGAGATTGAAATAAACCTAGGGGAGTGGAAGTAACATGCCCCAGTTTGAGACATTAATCCATAGCCGCAGCGCTGTAACGATCGATCAGGCCCACAAGCTGCGCGAGCTAGTTGCTGATTGGCAATTACTCTCAGATCTCTCTTTTGCCGATCTCATTCTTTGGGTCCCTGTTCGAAAGGATATGAAGATGTGGCCGACGGGGCATGTGGCCGTGGCACATATCCGTCCGACAACTGCAGCAACAGTTTTTACTAATGATGTTATTGGCGATGAAGTAATGTGGGGGAGCCGACCAAGAATTGACTCGGCATTATCTAGCGGTGAGATTGTTCGTGATTCAGAGGCTGAACTCTTCGGTGAAGTGATGATTAAAGAAGAAGCTGTACCTGTGCTTTTTGATGGTCAAGTAATAGCTGTCATTACACGACATCGCAACGCTGATTTAATGCGCTCACCAAGTCGACTTGAATTAAATTATCGCGAGATTGCACACAGTCTTTATCGGATGGTAGCCCAAGGTTCATTTCCTTACCAAGATGCAGGTTCACTTTTTGAACCAGTGCCACGTGTGGGAGATGGCCTGATTCGCCTGGATGTGAATGGTGTCATTTCATATGCAAGTCCCAATGCCCGATCTGCATTTAGCCGAATGGGATGGAAAAATGAGATTGAAAACAACAAGTTAGGCGAAGTTGCCGAAGCCGTTGCTAAGAATTCTCCCGATCCCCATGAAGAAGGAGTTCGCACGCGCCTTAATGGAAAAACTTTGCGACGCGTTGATATTGATAATCAAGGTGCAACAATCGATCTGCTGGTACTTCCATTGCTGCAAGGTGAAGATCGAATCGGTGCCATTGTTTTATTGCAAAACGTGACTGAACTTCGCAGGCGAGACAGAGAGCTTGTTACTAAGGATGCAACTATCCGGGAAATTCATCACCGTGTTAAAAACAACCTTCAGACCGTTTCAGCTCTTCTTCGCTTGCAAGCCCGCAGAATCGAAGATCCGAGTGCATCATCGGCCCTTAATGAAGCCGTGCGACGCATCGCCTCTATTGCACTTGTTCATGACACGCTTTCAACAAGTAGTGAAAACACTGTTGCCTTTGATGAAGTGCTTACTAGTTTGATAACTCATGCACTTGAACTAAGCCCTCGAATGGGAGAACTACGGATTGAGAGAAAGGGCGAACTTGGCTCACTTGAATCCAGGCTTGCAACTCCGCTCTCACTTGTCGTTACAGAGTTAATGCACAACGCCTTAGAACATGGTTTGGCTGAACAAGGCTCTTTACTATCAATCGAATTATCTCGCTATAGCAACGAGTGCGTCATTAATATTACAGACGATGGAATTGGTTTACCTGAAGGTTTTGACTTAGCAACTTCTTCAAATCTAGGACTTCAGATTGTTAGAACCTTGACAGAAAATGAACTCAAAGGTGTGTTGAAATTAGAATCTACTGATTCAGGCACGCAAGCAAACTTACGCTTCCCACTTTAGAATTGGTTTTGCTGCTCCATCAAACGCGCACGATTACGTGCAGCACGACGCTTAAGTGCGCGGCGCTCATCTTCTGAAAGCCCGCCCCACACTCCAGCATCTTGTCCACTCTCTAAGGCCCAAGCAAGACATGGTTCTTTAACGATGCAACGGTTACAAACTTTTTTAGCTTCTTCGATTTGGGTAATTGCTGGTCCAGTATTTCCAACTGGAAAGAAGAGTTCTGGATCTTCATCGCGGCAGGCTGATTGATGGCGCCAATCCATGGGATGCCCCCTTCATATAAAAGATTTGGGCATACCCAAATCATGTAAAACCTTGTGGTGGATATACGCACGTGAAATGTTGCGCAAGATGTGTATTCTCCCTTGTTTGCCAGTGATTAACAAGGATGAATCGGACAAGATTGAGAAAAATTGGGTGATATGCGTCTAGTCAGTGCCCCCGACAGGAATCGAACCTGTGCACCCGCCTCCGGAGGGCGGTGCTCTATCCCCTGAGCTACGGGGGCTCATGAGCATGAGTAGGTTATCAGCGGGTGCA
>JBEGPY010000127.1:0-2682 GCA_041181205.1 Actinomycetota bacterium
CGTTGTTATTCATCATCGCCTAAGTCTATCGCGGCTAACATCACTCTCGTTTTACGCATATCCTTTGCACATGTGTGGTCGTTATGCGCAAAGTGCAGACATGCGCGAACTCATGGAGCAGTTTGAAGTCACTGGCACTTCTCCTGCCCAATCCATTCCGCTTAATTGGAACATCGCCCCCACTAATCCGATCTACATTGTTCGCTCCCCACTAAAAGAGCAATCCCAATCCAAGAAAGATTTGGCGATAGTGTCATGGGGATTAATCGCGCCATGGCTTACCGATCTTGCAGAAGCAAAAACATCACAATCTCGGGCTATTAATGCACGCAGTGAGAGTGTTCATGAGAAACCAACCTTTAGAGATGCATTTAAACAACGCAGATGTTTAGTTCCAGCCCAGGGTTACTACGAATGGGCAACTGCGCTAGGGCAATACAAACCAAAGCAGGCTTTCTACATTTCTTCCCGCGATGGTGCACAGCTCTCAATTGCAGGAATCTGGAGTAGCTGGCGCGCACCTAACGGTGAAGTCATTGAAAGCGCATCAATCATTACTCAAGAAGCACAAGGTGAACTAGCAACCATTCACAGCAGAATGCCAGTTTTTATGCCACGTGCTCGTTGGGATGCTTGGCTAGATCCTGAGAACAAAGAGATTGAAGGGCTGCGAAATTTAATGCTGGTCCAATCCCCCGAAGCAATAGTTAAGGCCCACCCCGTTTCATCCCACGTTAACTCAGTTGCAAATAATGGAGCCCAGCTAACCCAGGCAATTGAATTGGGTGAGCCAGAGACCCTGTTTTAGCGATAATCTTTGCTAGCAATGACATCAACGGATTTAGTTAAAGAGAGCTCAGCGGAGCGCAACGCCCGCTTTGAGCGAGATGCCCTTGCATTCACAAACCAGCTCTATGCAGCAGCGCTGCGTTATACAAGAAATCCTGATGATGCTAAAGATTTAGTGCAAGATACTTATTTAAAAGCCTTTGCTTCATTTCATCAATTTGAACCAGGCACAAATCTAAAAGCATGGCTCTATCGCGTATTAACAACGACCTTTATTAATACCTATCGAAAAGATCAGCGCCGACCTCAATTATCATCCGGTGAAATTGAAGATTGGCAGTTAGCCGATGCGGCATCACACACAAGTAATCTAGGTAAGTCTGCTGAAGTTGAGGCCCTTGAAAACCTTCCGGATAGCGATATCAAACGTGCGCTTCAAGATATTCCAGAAGAGTTTCGCATTGCCGTCTATTTGGCCGATGTAGAAGGCTTTTCATACAAGGAGATTGCCGAGATTGTTGGCGTGCCAACTGGAACGGTGATGTCCAGACTTCACCGGGGAAGAAAACAGCTGCGCGAGCGGTTAACAGAGTATGCAAAGGAACTTGGATATAACGTCAAAGCCAAGCCTGCGGCAAAGAAAACTGACCCTGATGAGGGGGCAGAAGCATGAGCTTTTCATTTGTAACGCCATGTAACGAAGTGCTTAACTCGTTTGTGCTTCTAATCGAAGGCAATATTGAGCCGCCTCAAATGCAGGTTATTGAAGTTCACGTTGCCGAGTGCCCAGCCTGTGAAGCAGAGCTTGCACATGAGCGCCAAGTCCATTCTTTGCTGCAAGAAGTTCTACGCCGCACATGCAATGAAGAAGCACCGGCTGAATTACATCACGCCCTCTTTAACCAAATTCATGGCCAAGTGGCCGGAGCCTTTACTGAGGTTGTTACGCAGTTCAGTATGACTGAGATCTCTATCGAAATTGATGAGTTCGGCCAAGTTGAACACCGTGAAGTTACGATCGAACACACCGAAGAAATTCGTTACATCAATGAAGGCGATAATCCCACCACTTAAGGTTTAAGCAGGTAAGTTATTAATCATGAAACCTGCAGAGGAAGTCATTGGAGCCGTTGGTTTAACGGTCATGACTGTGCGAGCTGGTGACACATCTGTTGCCATGGGAATAGGTGATTTACCAATCGTTTCTCAATCACAGTTGATTTCACTGATGGAGCATGCAGCAATCATTTCGATGGATGAGCATTTAGAGCCAGAGGAAACAACAATCCCCATTAGTTTTGAAATGATTACTTTGAGTCCATCTTCAATTGGAGCTGAATTGCGTGCAGTGTCTACATGTATTGAAATTGAAAATCGTGAACTAACTTTTGAATGTGAAGTTTATGAAGGCGAGCGCCAAGTTGCAGCTGCCATGATAAAAAGATCGGCGGTGGAGCGAGTTTCATTCCTCGCCCGCACCGCCGCGCAATCTTTAATTGCTTAAGCTTTTTTAGTTGCCCAGAAAATCTCTGCAATTTCATCAATCTTTCCGATTAACTTATCTGCAACTGCAACATCTTGAGTTCCCTTTGTGCCAGCAGCACCTGCAAGCTTGGTTGCATCATTAAATAGTGAGTGCAGTTGTGGGTATGCCTCAAAGTGTGGTGCCTTGAAATAGTCAGTCCATAGAACCCATAGGTGTTCTTTGACTTGGTGTGAACGCTCTTCTTTGATTGCCACAGAACGTGAGCGGAAATCCGCATCAGAATTAGCTGCGTATTTTTCCATGCATGCTTTTACAGATAGAGCCTCAATCTTTGCTTGGGCTGGATCGTAAACACCACATGGAAGATCGCAGTGTGCGTAGACAGTTGTCTTTGGTGCAAACATGTT
>JBEGPY010000128.1:0-2650 GCA_041181205.1 Actinomycetota bacterium
GCGCGATTAATCGGGGATAAGGATTGATTGCGCGCGCTCATAGGGGTGAACGCTACTAGCATCGCCCCATGCGCATAACATCGTGGAATCTGCTGCACGGGCTGCCCATTCCACCCGATAAAGAAGCCGATCCGCAGGCTCTGCTCTCTGCTGCCCTTAGCCAGCTAGCCTCTGATGTCATAGGCCTGCAAGAAGTCGACTACTTCCTTGAGCGATCAGGTAACCACAATCAAACAGGCAATGTTGCATCAATTGTGGGCGCAAAAGATTGGGCCTTTGCTCCTTCGCTCATGGGATCACCCGATGAAGATTGGCGCAATCCCACAGACAGTGATGACAAGCTCATTACAAATAAAAGTCAAGTTGCTCCACCATCTTATGGAATTGGAATGGCTTCAAAGATTCCAGTCCAATCGTGGCACCGTTTAGATCTTAAAGGTTCTCCCGTTGGTGTCTTAATGGCATTTCCAGTAGATGGAAAGTTAAAACGTGTTTATGTCAGAGACCATCCACGAAGTGCATTGGCTGCCAAACTAGATAACGGCTGGCTCATTATTAATACTCACCTATCATTTGTTCCAGGATTTTCTTTAGCGCAATTGATAAAGATTAAGCGCTGGGCAAATACTTTAGGTGTAACAGATAAATCTAAGATTTTGATTATGGGTGATCTCAATCTTCCTTTTGCCATCTTTGTCCGCGACTTTAAATGGAGATCTCTGGCAGCTATGCGCACATTTCCAAGTTGGTATCCAAAGCTGCAGATTGATTATTTTCTTTCGCAAGGCTTAAAGGCAACAGATGTGCGCCACATTCAATACCCTCACTCAGGAATCAGTGATCATTTGCCCTTGCAGATTGAAGTTGATTAAGCCGATTCTTTACTTGCATTAGTAATTAATGCAATAAGGGCTGACTCATCGAGTAAATCTGCAGGGCGATCAGTAACAGAAGTAGGAACATAGTGAAAAGCTGCACTAATCTTTGAAATATCTGTGCCAGAGAGCTTTGCCCATGCCAATCTATACATCGCCAACTGGACCGCAGCTGATGCATCCAACTTCGTTGATCCAGTCTTCCAATCCACTACTTCAAAACCATCAGCTGTTGCATAGACGGCATCGATGCGACCACGCACCAAAATGCCGCCAATAGTTGTTTCAAATGGCACTTCAACACGGGCCGGTGTGCGATTAGCATATTCGCTGCCCAGCCAGGCTTTCTTTAAATCTTCTAGCTTTGAATCTTCCTCTAGTGGATCTAAGTAATCTAAATACTCATCGCCAAATAATGTGGCCGCATCAGTGAACTGACGTTCAACCCATAAGTGAAAAGCAGTACCACGGCGTGAATATTGATCTTGGCCACGTGGCATAGGACGTCGAATATTGAGTGCAAGTTCTTGCGCATCTTTATGTAGTGCAACAAGTGTGGAAGTTGAAAGCCGCGGTGGCAGCGCAACTGCAATCGTTTCACTCTTGCCTGTGCGCGCCTCATTGATGAGTGCTTGGGCATCGGCAATCCATGAGTTAATTTCAGCTGACTTTGATTCTTGGAGCGAGTGAACAGCTGCAGAGTTAACTAGAGCAATCCCTGCATCAAATGCTTCGCGCCGTGCACCTAATGGATCGCGAGGCCACTGGGCGCTCCTTGGGTTTTCTATAGTTGGATTCTCTGCACCATCTTCTGGCATTGCCACATCACTTACTAACAAACCACCCAGTCCACTTGCAGCTCCAGCAATCATCGTAAAGATTTCACTAGGGGCAACTGCTTGTGTGCCATCGCGCCACCATGATGTTGTGCAGAGCAGATGTGATTTGGCGCGCGTGATAGCAACATAGGCAAGGCGCATCTCTTCACGTATCTTGATGTTATTGGTGCAATCCTTACCAAAGGCTTTGATTACCTTTGCTGCTTCACTGTTCTTTTCAATGCCATGTAAAGAAAAATGTGGAAGCTCATGCGCATCTCCGCGCAACTCAAATGGCACATGCTTTTCATTCTTAATCCAATTATCTGAATCACCTGTATTGCCACCAGGAAATGTTCCTTCAGCCAATCCGGGCACAACAACAACATCCCATTCAGCACCTTTTGCCATATGGATCGTCATTATCTGCACAACATCGCTACGAATTTCAGGTGCTCCTGCTTTTAATCCACCCTCGGCATCAGCTGCAATATCTAGCCACACTAAGAAGGAGGCCACAGTTCCACCTGTGCGCTCGAACTTTGCCGCCTCATCAAGGAAGCGATCTAGATGTCTGCGACCAGATTGATTTCCATCGCGCAGAGTTATCTCACTTTCAAGAGTTAAGTAGTTTTCGATCTCGCTAATCAAATCAGTGATCTGTCCACCTGCTCTGGCACGTAATCGACGTAGGTCACTAGCAAAGCGCACAAGCCGTTGATATCCAATATCGCTAAAGCCAAATTTCTTGGCATCTGCGATTTCATCTAAGGCATCGATAATTGAACCTGCAAATTGATCATCGGCCTCTAACTGTTCTGGGTTACCGGCCGCAATCTTTTTAATAAAGCTCTTTGAATCAGCATGCATCGCTTTAGCGCGCTCTCTGGAGAATGTTCCTAGGGCTGCAATATCGCGTGGTCCTAAGTTAATTCGTGGTCCAGTTAAATGACGCAT
>JBEGPY010000129.1:0-2650 GCA_041181205.1 Actinomycetota bacterium
GAGCGCATGAAGGGCAAGGTAAATGACGAACTTAAGACCCATTTCCGCCCTGAGTTCCTCAACCGTATTGATGATGTCATCGTCTTCCACCAGTTGACTAAAGATCAGATTATTCAAATTGTTGATTTGATGATCAAGAACCTTGATGATCGTCTGCAGGCAAAAGATATGGGAATTGAATTAACTCCAGCAGCTAAGAGCCTTCTTGCTGTTCGCGGGTATGACCCACTTCTAGGTGCACGTCCGTTGCGTCGCACAATCCAACGTGAAATCGAAGATGCTCTTTCAGAGCGCATCTTGTTCGGTGAACTCAAGGCTGGCGAAATCATCGTTGTTGATGTTGAAGGCGTAGATGCAGAGGCTGTCTTCACATTTAAGGGTGCTGCTAAGGCGCAAATGCCTGATTCACCTGAAGATCTTGCTGAAGCACCAACTGCTTAATTATTAAATGACTAAAAGGCAAGAGTTCACGGTATTAAAAACCTATCCTGGGTTTGAGCTCCGTGAATATAAGCCCTGTGTAATTGCCGAAGTCAAAAGTTCTGCCAATTACTCCGATGCTGGAAGTTCAGCTTTTCGTTCTCTCTTTGGTTACATCTCTAAAGGCAATAAAGCTGAGCAGGCAATAGCTATGACTGCCCCTGTGATTACTGCCAAAAGATTCGACAATCTCACTGAGGATGAATGGTTTGTCTCATTTGTGATGCCAGCAGGAAGCACGCTTGCAGATATGCCTCTTCCTATTAATTCTAAGGTTGTCTTGCGCGAACTCGGTGCAGAGATTTGTGTTGCTGCTTCATTTCGTGGCAAAGCAACTAGTGCGTTATCTGCCGAGAAAATCACTGCACTTCGTGCTGCAGCCAAAAAGCAAAACGTGGCACTTTCTGAGGAGGTTAGAGTCGCTCGCTTTGATCCACCGTTTAAACCTAGTTTCCTGCAGTACAACGAGATTGTGATTCCAACTATTTAAGCGTTACCAGCAAAATTCTTTAATGGATCCCCGCTAAGTCGAAATACCGTCCATTCATCCATGGCCACTGCGCCGATGGATTTATAGAGCTCAATAGATGGTTCATTCCAATCGAGAACCCACCATTGAAATCTTTCATAGCCGCGCTCAACACAAATCTTTGCAAGAGTCTTTAGAAATCCCATTCCAAAACCTTTACCGCGATGGGTAGGATCAACATAGAGATCTTCTAAATACAGACCTGGTTTTCCAAGCCATGTTGAGTAATTCAAGAACCAAATCGCGATTCCAACTACCTGACCATTTACTTCGGCAACATGGCAGAAAGCCGTTGGCTTATCACCAAAGATTGTTTCCTCAATTTGTTGCAGCGTTGCCTTCGCCTCCAGTGGCGCTTTTTCATACTCAGCTAAATCTTTAATGAGTTGCAGGATACGTGGGGCATCTTGCTTTATAGCAACGCGGATCATGCGGGCAGTCTATAACGCTTGCGGGGGATAGCTTCTATAAGTAAATCAGCCTGCAGAGTTTTAAGGGCTTTCTCTACTTGTGATTCATCAGGCCATAGTTTCTTGATCGCGTTTTCAGTTAATGATTCATTCTCACGCAGAGCTTGAACGATTGTGCCGCGGCACTTTCTATCGGTTCCATGCCAATCTTGGGATTTGCGCACTAGATCTGTTTTTGGATAACCATTTTTGCGCCAATTACATTGACCAATTACTGGGCACCGCTCACAGATTGGGTTTTTGGATATGCACACAAGTGCGCCAAGTTCCATCGTTGCAGCAGCCCAGATGTGAGCGTTCTTGGCTGGTTGTAGTGCAAGGCGTGATGCTTTCTCTTTAACTGTGGGTGCCGGCTTTGGATGTTCATTGCCATCAATAATGCGTGTTAACAACCTTCGGATGTTCACATCCATCACCAGGGTTTGTTTTTCAAAAGCGAAAGCTGCAATGGCAGCCGCGGTGTATTCACCGATTCCAGGAAGTGTTTGCAGAATGGCAGGATCTTCTGGAACTTGATTATTGAAATCCTGGGCAATGATTTGTGCTGCGCCGTGAAGGCGCAGAGCACGACGTGGGTAACCAAGACGTCCCCACGCTGTAATAACTTGGGCCGGTGATGCTTTCGCGAGATCTTTAGGAGTTGGCCAACGCTTCATCCACTCATCCCATTTAGGAAGAACGCGGTTGACTGGAGTTTGTTGCAACATGTACTCACTGACCATCACACCCCAAGGCGTGGTGTTTCGCCAAGGTAGATCGCGCTTATTTTTCTTAAACCAGGAAACTATCGGTTTTTCTAACTGGTTCATTCGCCAGTGATTTTTACCCGTTTGAGTGCTTGATCAAGACGTGACACTTCAAAGATCTCCATACCTGCAATCTTTGTCTCTGATCCAGTTGGGACGAGTGCGCGCTTGAAACCTAAACGAAAAGCCTCTTGGAGCCTGCGATCGACCCCGCTCACCCTGCGAATTTCACCAGCTAAACCAACTTCACCTATTGCAACTAAATCTGAAGGTAGAGCTAAGCCTTTTGCAGCAGATGCAACAGCTAAGGCCAACGCTAAATCAGCAGCCGGCTCTGACATTTTCATGCCACCAACTGTTGCGGCATAAACATCGCGGCCACCAACACGAACTCCTGCGCGAAGTTCAAGAACTGCCAAAGTCAT
>JBEGPY010000130.1:0-2628 GCA_041181205.1 Actinomycetota bacterium
ACTCCCTTTAGATTCCTAGCAACGGCATACGTTGATATTTTCCGTGGTGCTCCTCTTATCTTGATTATTCTGCTGGTGGGTTTTGGTGTGCCAGCCCTTCGATTAAAGGGAATTTCAAGCAATGTTATTTTCTTGGGCACCGTTGCAGTTGTTCTTACATACTCTGCATACGTTGCAGAAGTTATTCGAAGCGGAATTCTTTCAATTCACCCAAGTCAGCGGGCAGCTGCGCGCTCATTAGGTTTAACTTCAGGGCAGACCATGCGTTATGTGGTTTTGCCACAAGCTATTCGTCGTGTTGTTCCACCACTTCTCAACGACTTTGTCTCTCTGCTAAAAGACACAGGTTTAGTTTCAATTCTGGGTGTGACAGATGCTGTGAGAGCGGCGCAGATTAATGCCTCGCGAACCTTTAATTACACCCCCTACGTAGTCGCTGCAATCTTGTTCTTACTCATAACTATCCCAATGACCCGCTACACAGATCGCGCCATTAGGCAGCGCACCAGTGCACAGAACTCAGAAGGTGCCATCTAGTGAGCAATGTTCTAGAGCTGGTGAGCATCCGTAAATCCTTTGGTTTAGAGCTGGTACTCAATAACCTCAATCTCTCTGTTCCAGAACACACCGCCACAGTATTAATTGGCGCTTCAGGTTCGGGTAAGTCAACATTGCTTCGCTGCATTAACTTGCTTGAATCAATCGATGATGGCCAGATCTTTCTAGATGGTGAAGAGATTTCAGACCCTCTCATTAATGTTGATGAGGTTCGCCGCAAGCTGGGAATGGTTTTCCAATCTTTTAATCTCTTTCCACATAAAACAGTTCTTGAAAACATCACACTTGCTCCGATAAAGGTGCAAGGAAAGAACAAGGATGAGGCAACTACTGCAGCCCTTGCTCTCCTTAAGCGCTTTGATTTAGCAGATAAGGCTGATCAATATCCAGATCGTTTAAGTGGAGGGCAGCAACAAAGAGTTGCAATCATTCGCTCACTTGCGCTTAACCCACGTCTGCTGTTGCTCGATGAAATTACATCTGCTCTAGATCCAGTTTTGGTTAATGAGGTGTTGAGCATTGTTCGTGATTTAAAGTCGGATGGAATGACGATGGTCCTTGCAACCCATGAAATGGGCTTTGCAACACAAGTGGCAGATGAAGTCTGTTTCTTGGAGTCTGGAAACATCTTGGAGCGAGGTTCGGCCGAAGATGTTTTGCATGCACCAAAGAACCCAAAGACTCAAGAGTTCTTAAAGCGCGTGCACCAGGCTGGAAGGTTGTAGGGTTTGTATAAAGAACTAGAGAAAAGAGTCTGACATGTGTTCACCAGTGACTTGTAATCAATGTGCTAAGCAGACGTGGTCAGGATGCGGAGAACATATCGAGGAAGCCCTGGCAGGGGTGCCGGAATCCGAGCGCTGCCAAGGCCACTAAAGCCGGTCAAAATAGCCTGATTTATTCGGCCTGGGCTTATGCGGTAAAAAGTAACCAATAAGCGGCAATATGAGCGTAACTGTAACCAATTCGTTACCTCTAAGGCCTATCTGTTCATTGGTATGACCTCTAGGTTGAGCGGGTTACCAGGCGTTGACCCCTTCAAAACCTGATGACCTTTCGAAAGGCTCAACTCTAGAGAAAAGGAAAATAATGTCAGATGTAAACAATGGCATTTCCCGTCGTTCAGTACTTAAGGGTGCTGCAATCGGTGGAGCTGGACTAGTTGCTGGTGGATCACTTCTTGCTGGTTGTGGAAAGAAGCAAGTCACCGGAGATGTTCACTACACAATTCGTGGAAATCTAAGTGATGCTGGTGCAAAGATTAATATCGCAGTCAACGATGCTTATACAAAGAAGACTGGTAACAAAGTTATTTCACAGGCTGTTAACTCAGATGATTTCCAGAATAACTTCGTACAAATTATGCAAGGAACACCTGACGATGCATTTGGTTGGATGGCCGGATGGCGTACCAATTCACGTGCTGATGCTGGACTTCTAGCTGATGTTTCAGATCAGGTAAAGGCGCTTGGAAGTTCACTTTCAGCAGCTGCAGTTCAAGGTGCAACAAATCCTGCAGATGGTAAGCAGTACATTGTTCCTACAACTTACTACCCTTGGGGACTTCACTACCGTAAGTCAACAATGACTGAGCTAGGACTTAACCCAGAGAGCATTGCAACATGGGATGACCTCATCAAACTGTGTGAAGCAACACAGAAGAAGGGTCTAGTTGGTTATGCACTTGGCGACAAGGGCGGCTGGGAAGCAATGGGAACTTTCGATATTCTCAATATGCGTCTTAATGGATACCAATTCCACATTGACTTGCTTAACGGCAAAGAGAAGTGGACTGATGCCAAGGTTGTAGATGTATTTACACACATGGGTCAATTGATTCCTTACATAAACAAGAACGTTCTTGATATTTCATGGGATGGCATGCGCGATCTTCTACTACAGAAGAAGTGCGGCGCCATGATGATGGGTTCATGGTTTGCTACAGACTTTAAGGCTAAGTCACAAGAAGACTATGACGATCTATGGATCGTTCCATTCCCAGAAATCAATCCAGAGCACGGTATTGACTCAATCGATGCACCACTTGACGGTATTTCAGTTGCCGCAAAT
>JBEGPY010000131.1:0-5048 GCA_041181205.1 Actinomycetota bacterium
TCCTGGCCCAGAAGGTACGGAGACCTAACGACGGACCGCAGCGCTCGGGGGAAGAGCTGTGGGCGGAGGTTAGAACCGCTCTGGTTGTACTCGGATAGAATATCCGAACATCTGTTCGAAAGGTAGCAGGCGGCACTGACAGATATGAGCGTGTCGCGAGCGCTATGCGGGCCCATACTTACGCCCATGCTCATTCTGCTTCCCCCTAGTGAGAAAAAGGGCAAAGAGCCAGGTCCTGCCATCACCGTCTACACAGGGGTGCTCTATCAAGGCTTGGGCTGGGCAACGCTGACTAAAGCTGCACGAACTCGTGCACAGGAATCAATTGCAATCATCTCGGCTAAGTACGGAAGCCTTAGATGCCTTGATCTCATTGAGCCCTATAAAGAAAAGATCGATGCAGCCCTCATGCGCGCGCCGATTACTAAGGCGCTAGCTGCCATTGAAACTGAATTGGTTATCGACTGTCGCTCTTCTACCTATCAAAGCGTTTGGACTCCCCCGGCTCACAAGTGCGTGGAGATCAAAGTCTTTAGCAAAGTTGATGGCGTGAAGAAAGTAATCACTCATATGTCTAAAAAGACCCGCGGTGAAGTAACACGGATGCTACTGCTCTCTACAACAATTCCCACTAACCCCCAAGAGTTAGCAGAGATTGTTTCGACAGCCTTTGAATGCGAACTCTTTGAATCAAAAGGCAAAGAGCCCTGGGTCCTTGAGGTTATCGCTCGGTAGTTTCCTTAATAATTTTTGCAATCAATTGCGGGTAATCCCACATCGGTGCATGCCCACAGTTTTCAATGACTAACCACGTGCTATGAGCAGGTGCTAGCGAGCGCTCTTGGGATACTGGATATGGCAAAGTGTTATCCGTATCGCCAAAGAGGATTGTTACTGGAAGATTCTCTGGAACATGGGCCTCAAAACGTTTTCCTAACATCCCATCCCAGGCAGGAAAATAACCAGGGCAGTTAAGCATCGCGTGTGCAGCTTCGTAGCAAATCTCATAACTTAATTCGCGCCATCTAGGACTCACTGTTGCAAAGCCAATCCATCGCAGTATCTTTGAGTTAAGTCCGATCCGAATAAGTGGCCTAAATAAGCGGGCTACATAATAAGATCTTGCTTCTTTCATCTCACGCTCTGGCGCTGGCTTTAGCCATAGACCAGCAGGTGCAATGCCGGTCAAAGATTTAATGCGCTCGGGTTGATCTGCGCCCATCTCAAGTGCAATCCAGCCACCGAGTGAATTGCCTGCAATATGAAACTCATGTATCCCATATTCACTCTCTATTGCTTGAAAGATTGCTCTGCCCAGTGATTGGGGATCCATTGCCTGGGCTTTGTTATAGGCGCTTTGGCCATGTCCTGGCAGATCCACAGTTATTACGCGAAAACTTTGCGCGAGTGCAGGAATGATGGGTTTAAATGCTGTTGCAGCTGATCCCAAGCCATGGATTAACACCAAAGGTGGATGTGACGGATTTGTTTGCGTCAGGGTCGTAACAAGGCTCATTGTTAATACTTATGTTTTTCTGTCTCTTTAGGGTGCGCTCTGCATACTGCTTTCCAAATCTCATCTGCCTCAAGGCCTGCAGCAAGGGCCTCATTAACGGTTTTGCTACCTAGTTCTGAGATGGCGATATCGGTGGGAAAGTGGGAGTGGTCACCAAATGAAAGAGCTAATCGCTCCCGAAGATCAGAGATTCGCACGTGCAATAAGAAACTCTGCTTGGAGTCTGGAATCCTCTGGGGTAAGAGGTTGAATCACTTGGCCGATTAACCAGCGCGTTGCAAGGTCAGCTAAGACCTGTGAACCAAGAATCATTGCAAGGGCGTCATTGAACTGCATCCAGAGTGGATGACTAGCTGCTGCCATGACTTGAGTCAATGGCGCAGGATCGGAAATACGCATCTTGGCAAGAGCGCTATCTGATGAAATCTGGATTGATAAAACTTCTAGGGAATCTGTGGGATTTGGTGCGCTTTGAGCAATGCTTACTAATCTGCGGATCTCTGAATCACAGAGTGCGGCAAGTACTGATTCTTTATCTCGGTAATGGTTATAGAGAGTTGCACGAGAAACCTGTGATGTGTCAGCTATTTCAATCATAGACATCTTGGCTAAACCAACAGTTGCAATTAAATGCTTTGCACCTTCAAGGATTGCACTTTGTGTGCGGCGATGTGTTGCAGCTTGTGGTGCGTATTTATTAAGCGGCATCGACGACAGTAAGAGTGACGCTCTCGCGGCTCTTTAACTCAAGTGCTACGTCATTGAAAACACCAGAGAGTGAAAGACCTAGCGCTACACAAATAGCGTTAAGGAGTTCTGATGATGCTTCCTTTTGTCCACGTTCTACTTCTGATAAGTAACCCAGTGAGACACGTGCATCACGTGCAACATCGCGCAATGTGCGATTTTGTGATGTGCGGGCAGCGCGAAGTGTGAGACCAACTGCTTGACGAACTAGAACCACGGGCCCACCTCCTTTTTACGCTCGGTTCCTAAGGATACGCGCAAAGGTGGCAATGGCGCTTGCTGTAGCTGCGTTTCGCACAGATTCTCGCTCACCAGATAAGGATAATTCGATGCTCTGACCCCGACAATTGCTACCCATACCGCACCCACCGGGTGACCATCTATTGGGTTAGGTCCAGCAACTCCTGTGGTGCCAATTGCCCATGTTGTTCCAAATGATTTCAGCGCACCTTGCGCCATAGCAACTGCAACTTCTTCACTGATCGCAGAGTGCTTGGCAATGAGAGCTGGATCAATTCCCAAATGTGAAATCTTTATCTCATCGCGATAGGCAGTTGTGCCACCGACAAAAACATCAGATGCCCCAGCAATCGTAACGATGGCAGAGCTAACAGCTCCTGCAGTTAAAGATTCAGCAGTACTAAGAGTTTCTCCACGAGCACGTAAGTCTTCAACTACTTGCGCGGCAAGGCTGATGATTTCGACAGGTAACGACATGCTCTTCTTTCCTAACTCTTAGTGAACGCTGATTTTACATAGTAAGCCCCGGTAACGATAGTCAAAGTCACCGCTATATACATAAACCCATCACGGAACCAGTAGAGCGAGGAGCTCAAAGGCAAGACATAGAAGCCAACACCAAAGTTTTGCATTGCAGCCTTGATCTTGCCACCCTTGTTGGCGGCAATGACTCCTCGATTGATAGTCATCAAACGAAAAATCGTAATTCCTATCTCTCGAGCCAAGATAACAATGGTGATCCACCATGGCATCCGCCCAAGAATTGATAAGGAAATCATGGCAGTGCCGAGCATTACCTTGTCAGCAACTGGATCTAGAAACTTTCCAAACTCAGTAATAGTGTTTCGACTGCGGGCTAAATTCCCGTCCAAAATATCGCTCAATCCAAGAATAAAAAAGACACACCAGGAAATGTATTGCCACGTGGGATCATCGCCACCATTTTTAAAAATCGTGTATGCGCCAACTGGCACAAGTAGCAAACGCATGAGAGTTATAAAGTTAGGAGTAATAAATCCTGGCAACTTCATAGAGGCTTTGCCACCAAATCAGCACCCATGGAATCAATGACCACAGCATCTACATACTGACCTGCTTTAAAATCTGTCCCGATAAAAGTAGTTGTTCCATCCACTTCTGGACCTTGGTGGGCTGCGCGACCTTCTTGTAGTTCGGCATCTTCGATCAAAACTCGGATAGTTTCACCTATGCGCCCTTGTGCACGCAGTGAAACCATCTCATCGGCCAGAGAAGAAAGTGTTTCCACGCGCTGGGCTATTACTTCTTCATCAATCTTGCCATCAATCTTTAGAGCTTCGGTGTTATCTTCATCAGAGTAACCAAAGATGCCGACTGCATCTAACTTAGCCTCAGTGATAAATCTCGCCAGCTCATCAAAATCCTCTTGTGTCTCACCTGGGAAGCCCACAATAAAGTTAGAGCGAATACCAGCCTCAGGAGATAACACACGAATTTGGTTGATTAAATGCAGGAACTTTTCATTATCACCAAAGCGGCGCATTCGGCGCAGCACTGTTGGCGATGAGTGTTGGAAAGATAAATCAAAATACGGAACCGTCTTGGGCGTTGCAATCATGGCTTGAATCAGAGTTGGTCGCATCTCAGCAGGCTGTAGGTATGAAAGTCGAACCCGTTCAACTCCTTCGATAGCTGCAATCTCAGGCAGCATCTTCTCCATCAACTGAAGATCACCTAAATCTTTTCCATAGGAAGTTGTATTTTCACTGACCAAGAAAAGTTCGGTAACACCGTTGGCCACCAGCCAACGCGCCTCATCCAAGATTTCATGAGGACGGCGTGAAACAAAGGAACCTCTAAAGTATGGAATGGCGCAGAAAGAGCAGCGACGATCACAGCCTGATGCGATTTTAAGTGGTGCCCATGGTGCATCACCTAAGCGCTTGCGAGAAAACTCAACGCTTTCGCGAACCTCAGCGCGATCAGCTGGAGCAATAGGCAAGAGAGCACGACGATCACGTGGAATATGCGGGGTGTGTGAATTACCTGCAACAATTGATTGCAACCTTGCTGAAATATCTTGGTAGTCATCAAAGCTTAAGATTGCATCTGTATCAGGAAGTGCTTCGGCTAATTCATTGCCATAACGCTCAGCCATGCAACCCACCGCAACTACTGCGCGCGTCTGGCCATGTCCTTTGAGAGAGTTTGCTTCGAGTAGAGCATCAATTGAATCCTTCTTAGCTGACTCAATAAAACCACATGTATTTACGAGAGCAACTTCAGCTGATTCAACATCATCAACTAAGGTCCAACCATCGGCTGCTAAACGCCCAGCCAACTCCTCTGAATCAACTTCATTTCTTGAGCACCCTAAAGTGACAACTGCTACGGTGCGCTTCATTTGGCAAATCTTAGCGGGTTATGAATCGACTCCGTACGACACGCTAACTACCTCACCATTCACACCAATAGCGGCAACTTTCTTGCCATTTACTTTCAGATCTACTCCCCCAGCATTTCCAACTTTGAGATTGAGTTCTGAATCTGAGGAAAAAACCTTAAC
>JBEGPY010000132.1:0-2588 GCA_041181205.1 Actinomycetota bacterium
GGTGATCACAATTATCGATTCTCTGCGTGCTTTTGACCTTGTTTACATTATTTATGGCACCTCAACAGCCTGGCCATTGCTCAATATTTTGGCCTTCCAAAACTTTGCCGGACAAGGTATTTCAATGAAGGGTGCGGCTTATTCAGTTATTGCCCTTGTGCTCTGCGTTGTGCCGATCCTTGTTTATCTGCGAATTGTCTTTAAGGAGGACCTCGAGTGAGTACAACGATCGTCCGAAATAAAGATTATAAGAATAAGCAAAAGGTCAAAGACAACTTCATCTCTGCCATTATCGGCTTCTTCGCTTTTGTCTGGATTTTTCCAATCCTTTGGACACTGTGGACCTCACTTCGTCCATATAACGACATTATTTCCTACGGTGTATTTTCTTGGCCACGCCATTTAAACCTAGATAACTATTTCCAAGCTTTTCGAGTTATGGGTCTTACGAAATACTTCTTAAATACTCTCTATGTGATGGTACCTAGTGTTATTTTGATCTTATTCTTAGGTTCACTCATCGCTTTCGTTGTATCACGCTACTCATTTAGATTTAATCTCACTCTCCTACTCTTCTTTACCGCAGGTAATATGTTGCCAACTATTGCAACTTATATTCCAGTGTTCTGGCTATACATCAAAATCGGCGATCTTTTGGGAAACCGTTCATTGTTATATAACAACTATTTCGGAATTATTCTTATACATGTTGCATTCCAAGTTGGTTTTGCTACCTTCGTTCTCTCTTCATATATGAAGACAGTTCCAAAAGAAATTTCAGAGTCAGCAATTCTTGATGGCTGTTCAGTATTTAGACATTACTGGGACGTTATGTTGCCATTGCTTCGCCCACCTCTAGCAGCCCTTGGTGTGTTAATGAGTTGCTGGATTTATAACGACTTCTTCTGGGCACTGATTTTGATGTCCGAAGATTCCAAGCGCCCAGTGACTTCTGCTCTGCGACAACTACAGGGACAGTATGTAACAGACTTTAATTTGCTTGCCGCAGGTGCCAGCATTGTTGCTGCGCCAACAATCATTCTCTTCCTCGTATTACGTAAGCAGTTTGTTTCAGGCTTAACCCTAGGCTCAACAAAGGGATAGAAATGAAGGCAATGCAAATTACCGCTTTCGGCGGTCCAGAATCCATGCACTTAATTGATCTAGCAGAACCAGTTCCTGGTCCTGGACAAGAGTTAATAGAAGTAACGTCTATCGGAATTAACTATGCAGATACTCATCAAACCGAAAACTCTTATCTCTCTCCTCAAAAGCTTCCTTTAGTTCCAGGAATTGAAGTTGTTGGAATAGCCAATGGGCGCCGTGTTCTAGCACCTGTTGAAAGTGGGGGATATGCGCAGAAAGCGATTGCGCATTCAGCTGCAATGATTGAGATTCCAGTTGGAGTAAGTGATGAACAAGCGTTGTGCATGTTGGTGCAGGGGAGCACCGCTTGGCATATCTTGAAAACTGTTGGTCACCTACAAAAGGGTGAAAGCGTAGTTATCCATGCAGCAGCTGGCGGTGTTGGAACTATTGCAATTCAATTAGCAAAGATGTGGGGAGCAAAGGTAATTGCAGTCGCCTCCTCTGAAAGTAAGCGAGCTTTAGCCAAATCCCTTGGTGCAGATTTTGTTGTCGATGCAGATCAAGACAAACTCAAAGATGCGATTCTTGAAGCTAATGGCGGCAAGCCAGTTAACTTAGTTCTTGAAATGGTGGGCGGTAAAACTTTTGATGTCAGCCTTGAAGTATTAGCTCCTTTTGGTCGCTTAATTACTTTTGGTATGGCATCACGAACTGCGCCAACGCCAATTCATCCAGGAGTTTTAATGGGTGGATCAAAGACAATTACAGGATTTTGGTTGGCACATTGCTTTGGTAAGAAAGAACTTCTTAACGATGTAATCACTGAATTGTTCTCATTAGTAATTGAAGGAAAATTGAAGCCAGTTATCGGTGCAACATTTGGCTTGAGCCAGGCAACTGCTGCACACCAAGCGATGTTGGCTCGCGAAACAACGGGCAAAATCACGCTAAATCCAGCCCTATAAGAAGGTCATTTTTCCAAAGTAGTTAATTGCCTGTACGCTCAGCATTCGATCTGCCCCCCTAGCTCAGTTGGTAGAGCGTTTCCATGGTAAGGAAAAGGTCACCGGTCCGATTCCGGTGGGGGGCTCGAAAGACCTCTTCACCAAATGAAGATCTTTTAACAAGCACAACCCTTGGCGGGGTAGCTCAGCTTGGTAGAGCAAGCGGCTCATAATCGCTGTGTCGTGGGTTCAAATCCCGCCTCCGCTACTAGTTCCACACGCGTGAATTTCGCGCATCGAGAAGGCTCGGGTAACCTGAGCCCCTCGATAACCAATGAAGGAGTAAGACCATGGCAAGCAAGAGCGCGGACGTACGTCCAAAGATCACCATGGCATGCGTTGATTGCAAAGAGCGCAACTACATTACAAAGAAGAACCGCCGCAACGATCCAGACCGCATGGAACTTAAGAAGTTCTGTCCACGTTGCAAGTCTTCAACTCTTCACCGCGAAACTCGCTAATGATCAATCCCGATTCGGTCGGGCGCACCTTCAA
>JBEGPY010000133.1:0-2531 GCA_041181205.1 Actinomycetota bacterium
GATGACAACGCTCTTATAGACATCGCCATCAATTTCTAACTGCGGGCGCAAGGTGTTAACGCCTGCAGTTTGTAGCCAGGTATTTACCCAAGCATCTAACTTACGGCCACTGGCAGATTCAAGTTCTACTAAGAGATCATTAAGAGTTGTGTTACCCCACGCATGCTTAGCAAAATACTTTTGCAGACCTGCAATAAATTGTGGGCGACCAACATGGGCAACGAGTTGATGTAATACAGATGCTCCCTTGGCATAAGTGATGCCATCAAAGTTAGCGTTCACAGCCTCCATATCCACCATGTCAGCGATGATCGGGTGAGTGGATGAGAGTTGATCTTGGCGATATGCCCAGTTCTTGCGGCCGCTATTGAACTCAGTCCAAGCACCGTTAAATCTCGTTGCCTCAGTCAGAGCCAGGTAAGAGGCCCATTCAGCAAATGATTCATTGAGCCATAGGTCATCCCACCAGGACATGGTGACCATGTCGCCGAACCACATATGTGCCATTTCATGCAGGATGGTGTTAGCACGAGATAGGTATGACTTTTCTGGCATGTGTGAGCGGAAAACCAGAACATCTTCACGGAATGTGATTGCTCCAGCGTTTTCCATAGCACCGAAGTTAAAGTCAACTACTGCGATTTGATCATATTTATCAAATGGATATGCCAGACCAAATACCTTTTCAAAGTATTCAAAGCCCTGCTTAGTAACAAGAAAAATATCTTCTGGATCCAGGTACTGCATCATTGATTTGCGGCAGTAGATTCCTAGAGGAATTTCTGTCTGGCCCTTATACACATCATGCACAGATGAATATGGTCCCGCGATGAGTGCATCCAGATACGTTGGAATACGGGGAGTTGTTGTGAACTTCCATTCAACTAATTCACCCTTAGTTGTCTTTGACTCAACTGGGTTATTTGAAACTGCTTGCCAGTGACCCGGTGTTGTTACAGTGAGAGTAAAAGTGGCTTTAAGAGAAGGTTGATCAAAGCAGGCAAACATGTTGCGAATATGCGCAGTCTCACCCTGTGAGTACAAATAAACTTCACCATCGGCTGGATCAACTGAGCGCTGCAGACCTTCACCTGATTTTGAATACTCAGCCTCCATCTCAATCACAAGAGAGTTATCGGCTGCTAAGTTGGTAAGGAAAATGCTTTCGCCATCAAAGTTAGAAACATCAACTGCTGCGCCATTAAGTGTTGCACTGATGACTCCGCGTCCAACTGCATCGATAAAGGTTGAATAGCCAGGCTTGTTACAAGTAAATGAGACCTCTGATTGTGAATAGAAGGTCTCTTCACCCTTTGTTACGTCCAGGGTTACTGCATAGCTGTTGACGTAAAGATGCTCCGCACGATCTTTAGCTTCAGTACGGCTCAAATTTAGACCTGGCACTTGTAACTCCTCTGAATGGATGGGGCGCTTTTGTAGGTTCCAATCCAACCATGACAGAGTGAGGACATGGAACGCCCATCGGTACGTAGCTATAGCATCCGAGGCTCTCGCATTACTCAGGCCCAACGTGCTGCAAAAGATGAACTACAAGCTATCTATGGGATTGCCGTTGAAGAAAAGAAAGTCAATCTAAAAGAAATCTTTCCCACTAGTGAAAAAATCATTATGGAGATTGGATTTGGCATGGGGGAGGCCACTGTAATCATCGCCAAAAATCACCCCAATAACGCCTACATCGCCATTGATGTGCACCCGCCAGGGATTGGCAAATTACTTGGCCGCATCGTGGAAAATGATTTGAAAAACCTGCGCGTGATTGAAGATGATATTCATATCGTTTTACCCCACATGTTTGAGGATGAATCCCTAGATGCCATTCATCTCTATTTTCCAGATCCTTGGCCGAAGAAAAAACACAACAAGCGACGAATTGTCAATGAAGGTTTTCTCTCACTTATTCACCCAAAGTTAAAAAAGGGCGGCTATATCCACATTGCAACTGACTGGGTTCCCTATGCAATCAGTATGCAAGAAGTTTTTGCTACATCCTTATTATTTACTGGGGGAGTTATTGAAAAACCAGAGTCACGCCCGGTAACACGTTTTGAAGGCCAAGGGATCGATAAAGATCACCAAGTTACAGATTTGATGTATTTTCGTAAGTAGAGATCTTGTTGATGCGTCTTACATGACGCTCATCGTTGGTAAATGGTGTTTGGATAAAAGCATCAATAATCGCTTTGCACTCATCAATTGAATGCATACGGCCGCCGATACCAACAACATTGGCATTGTTGTGCTCTTTTGCCAGCTGGGCGGTTTCAACGCTCCACGCTAGAGCAGCTCGCACGCCTTTAACTTTGTTGGCAGCAATCTGTTCACCGTTACCAGAGCCACCCAAAACAATGCCTAATGAACCGGCATCTTTAACTGTTGCAACAGCCGCTGGAATACAGAAATCTGGATAGTCATCTAGGGCGTCATATTCATGTGGTCCGTGATCGGTGACGTTATGGCCCTTGGACTCTAGGTATTGAACAAGTGCACTCTTTAACTCAAGGCCTGCG
>JBEGPY010000134.1:0-2514 GCA_041181205.1 Actinomycetota bacterium
TTGCCGATATTGTGGAAATCAATTATTTTAGATAATGATGCCGCACCAATTGCTATATTTTCTATACCAGATTCATCCTCAATGATTGTATCATTAACAGCTGCATCTTCATCAAAGTCTTCCATTTTAAAAGTTGAGCCATCGGGATTAGTTCGATGTGTGGATGCCCGGACACTCACGACACTATGGTGGAGTCATACCGAAGCGCTGAACCCAAGCGTAACGCCGAAGGGCTCGCCAACTCTGGGTGTATCCCGTCAGGATGTTGCGCAGGTTGGTTTTGGACGCCGGGATGCATCAGTTGCAAGCCGTTCGAATGGCAATACAAACGATGTGATGTTGTATACACCAGTGGTTGATGCTGATGGAAATGTAGTTGAAACTAAGACAGATTTTTCACTATGCCGATGTGGTGCCTCAAAAGAGAAGCCATTTTGCGATGGTAGCCACCGCGATGCCGGGTTTGCTAGCGAATAATTACTTAGCTGCTTGATCAGCTAATTTTTGTGATTCATCTTGAATAACAGCAGCAACTGGCTTTAAGCCCTCGGCATACTCTTTTGCGTGGTGTGAACAAAATAGTAATTCACCACCGGATACCAAGATTGCGCGTACATAAGCTTGAGCACCACAACGGTCGCAGCGATCTAATGAGTTCAATGGAGTTTGCTCCATCGTGATCTGATTGGTCATTGCTTTCTCCGTTCCTTCTTTGTACTCAGGGGAACATCAAACCATGAATACTTTATTCCCGTCGGCATATTTGGTTTCAATTAAGTAAATTTTATGCTCAAATACTGAGAATATGTTGAATAAATCTCATTTTCATATCAATTACCAATAAATATGGGTCAATCTCGGCGCGGATCAACTATAGGTGGTATTAGCACCGATAATCTTCACACCCGTGGCAACCAAGAGCGCAAAAACTGATGATGGCACATCTGCTGCAATTATCAGCAGTTACACCGCCAAAGATTTATCTGTCCTTGAAGGATTAGATGCGGTTCGCAAACGTCCCGGTATGTATATCGGCACCACAGATTCTCGTGGTCTTATGCATTGCCTTTGGGAAATTATTGATAACGCAGTTGATGAAGCATTAGCTGGGCACTGCAAAACAATTGAAATAAATTTAGAGTCAGATGGATCTGTTGAGGTTCATGATGATGGTCGAGGTATTCCAGTAGATAAAGAACCAAAGACTGGACTTACTGGTGTTGAAGTAGTTATGACCAAGCTACATGCTGGTGGAAAATTTGGTGGCGGTTCATACGCAGCCTCTGGTGGTTTGCATGGTGTTGGTGCATCTGTTGTAAATGCACTTGCATCTCGTCTTGATGTTGAGGTTGATCGAGATGGAAAAATTTATTGGATGTCATTCAAACGCGGTCATGCTGGAATTTTTGAAGGCGAAGGACCTAATGCAAGTTTTAGTGAAAAATCAGGACTTCGGGTAATCGGCAAAGTTTCCGCAAAGGTAACTGGCACAAGAATTAAATGGTGGTTTGATAAACAGATTTTCTTAAAAGAGGCAGAGCTAGCAATTGAAGATATTTACGCACGGGCAAGACAAACCTCTTACTTAGTGCCCGGCCTTACCTTGGTTGTTAACGACAAAAGAACCAAAGCAAAAACTAGCGAGACTTTTTTCCATAAAGGTGGCATCTCTGAGTTCTGTACCTTCTTGCGTCCGGATGATCCAGTTGGTGAAGTAATTCGAGTCTCAGGCTCTGGTCCTTATACTGAAAATGTTCCAGTCTTAGATGAAAAGGGTCATATGACTCCAACTGAGGTAGAACGTGAGATGGGCGTTGATATCGCAATGCAATGGGGCAATGGTTATGACGCAACTATCTCTTCATTTGTAAACATTATTTCAACTCCAAAAGGTGGAACACATGTCACCGGTTTTGAAAAGGCGATTACAAAGGCAGTAAATGATGCACTGCGTGCCACCAAAACTTTAAAGAACAATGAAGCAGATGTAATTAAAGATGATGTGCAAGAGGGATTAACCGCAGTTGTCACAGTTCGCATGTCTGAGCCTCAATTTGAGGGACAAACTAAAGAGGTATTAGGAACAGCGGCAGCTGCCAAGATTGTTGGCCAGGTTGTAGCCGATGAGATGAAGGCATTTTTTAATACAACAAAGAGAATTGAGAAAGCAACGGGGCGTTTAATACTTGAGAAAATTGCGAATGCCTCAAGAACTAGAATCTCAGCGCGTGCTCACAAAGATTTACAGCGCCGAAAGAACGCACTGGAAAGCTCTTCGCTGCCAACTAAATTATCTGATTGCCGATCTGATGAATCTGCCAGAACTGAGCTATTTATTGTTGAGGGAGATTCAGCACTTGGCACAACCAAGGCTGCTAGAAACTCAGAGTTTCAGGCGATCTTGCCAATCCGTGGAAAGATTTTAAATGTTCAAAAGGCATCTTTATCTCAGATGCTAGAAAATAATGAGTGTGCATCAATTATTCAGGTAATTGGCGCCGGTAGCGGAAAATC
>JBEGPY010000135.1:0-3749 GCA_041181205.1 Actinomycetota bacterium
GGGAAAGTGTAATAAGGCTTAATCTGCTGTAATTGGCGGAAAGTAGCTGAAATTACATTGGGATCCATCAAGCGGATATTTGCAATAGTTGCAGCATCCTTAGTGAGCTGGCCAGCAGATGTTGTAAGAGTCGCCTGGTAATCACTAACTGTTACATCAGATAAGCCATAGGCATCGCGAGTTGCATCGATATTGCGTTGAATGAAAGGTGCTTCCTTAGATGACTCACTTGGCTTTACTTGGAACTGCTGGATAGCTCCTGGATAAATTCCTGCAATCAAGACTGAAGAAACTACAAGTAGTGCAGTTCCAGCAGCTGGCAGTACCCATGAACGGCGAATTATATTTGCAAAAAATAGCAGTGCACAAACAACGGCAATTGCCGCCAGAATCGCTTTAGCTGGAAGAGTGGCGTTGACATCGGTGTATGTAAGACCGGTGATCAACTTACTTTCCTTGAGTGCTAAGTGGAAGCGATCAAACCAATAAGCCACTGCCTTCATCAAAACTACGCAACCGAGAAGAACTGAGAGCTGCACACGTGCAGCAACGGTTGTGCGGTCTTCTTGAACCTGTAGGCGAATTCCACCATAGAGATAATGGACAACGGCTGAAGCAATAATAGCCAGAACCAAAGTTGAGATACCCCAAGCAATTAATGTTTGGTAGAACGGTAATTTAAATGCGAAGAATGAGATATCCATGTTGAACTGTGGATCTTTGACACCAAAGCTAGTTGAGTTCTTAAACAACAACCAAGATTCCCATAGTGCAGATCCTGATGTACCAGCAAAGTAGAAAAGTCCCACAGCAAGTGCAAGAACAACCCAGCGCTTAATTGGTTCAATTTGTGCACGATAGCGCTCGAGATTATCTGCTTCGATGCTTAAGGGAACATAGAGAGGGCGTCGCTTATAAGCGATGATGATGTTGAGTAAAATTGTTGAAGAGGTAAGCAAACCTGCAATGACAAAGAGGAAAACCTTGGTCGTTAGGACTGTTGTCCACACTGAAGTGAAATCTACTGATTTAAACCATAACCAATCAGCATAGAAACCACTTAGTGAAAGCAGAACTCCTGAGAGAACAACCAAAATTGTGATTGTTAGTGTCAGGGGACTGCGTCGGCCTTTGAAATTAAACTGCGGGGTTGCATTACTCATCATGGCCATACGCTAGCGCAAGAGAGCGCAAGCTTCATTTTCACCCATTAAAGGGAGGCGATGGCCTCGGCCAGAGTGGCAACGCTCACTACTTTAATTCCAGCCGGGACACGTGCAATATCTGCGCTATTGCCAGCAGGGGCTAAAAAGAGAGTGGCGCCAGCCTTATAAGCTGCCAAGATCTTCTCGTTTATCCCGCCAATAGGACCGACTTTTCCATCAGTTGAAATCGTGCCTGTTCCTGCGACATGGCGGCCCCGCAATAAGTCTTTTTCGGTAAGAAGTTCAATAACACCGATGGCAAAGATCATCCCGCCACTTGGCCCACCAGTTTTCTTGACATCAAATGAAATATTTTTTATGTGCAAATCATTTGCGGCAACGCCATATTGCGGATGCAATCGCAAAAAAGAAAGTGCTGCAGTTTTGGCATTATCTTGAGAATTAGTCATGTCGGCTTTAGCTTTCTTATCTTCACTCTTCAGGGTGGTTCCAGGTGGATAGATTGCAGCGCGTGGATAAACAGTCTCGTCGGCTCTCATCCACGAATAAATAATCTCTGGTCCAATTATCCAAGAGTTTGGATTAGTAACTCTGATTGACATTAAATCAATACGACCAGTTGCTGGGTATGACTTTTGATCTTTAATAGTAATTAATTTGTCAAAAATATTTTGTGCCTGCCCTGGCAAAATAATGACATAAGGCAGTGGAGCAATAAGTGCTAGTGCACAAAAGAGAAGGAGAATAATTCTTGCTATTCGTGGAAGTGGTGAAAAGCGCACAGTATGGAAGCGTTCTTTTAGGATTTCTTCAGAAAAGGATTATCATCAAAAGAATCATCAGCAGAATCGGGCTTAATAATTTGGGTTCGGCTGTTTCCCACTACTGAACTTGGAGCAGTTGGGGGTTGCACTGCATCTGCTGCACCATCACGGGCCTGGGAATCGCGTAGTGAATCTTGGAAGCGCTGAAACTGGCCAACAGAGCGCTGCGTTTCTTGCCGGAACTTTCCTTCAAATTTAGTAATCCATAAAACATAGAGAAGGGCCCCACTCAGACCCAGAGCTGGGACAACCCACCAGATGAGTGCAAGAAAGGAGCTAGACATAGGGTCAGCCTACCTTGTGCCGGCGAAGGGCGCTAAAGATGCTCATTTATTAACTTGCTCACAAATAACTCATTGAGTTTGGGAAGAAATCAGATGGCTATCTGGTTACAGCACTGGGAGGATTTACACATGTCGCCATTTGGTTTTACACCTGATAGTTCAGATGAGCCTGAAAAAAACCATGATGGCGCAGATGCAACAACAGATCCAACAACAGTTTTCAGCACTCGGTATGAGCGCTCCAGGATTTTCTGCAACAACAGAAGCTCTTCCAAAAAACATAGTTCGAGATACTGCAAAGAAGTTTGTCACTGCAAAGGGCTCAGCTCCCATTGGTGCAAATGATGTTGCAAAGATTGAAGAGGCATTTACTATTGCCGAGCTGTGGCTCAATGAGGCAACTTTCTTTTCACAAACAAGTGCAAAAGGAAATCCTGCGATGGCTAGAACAGATTGGGTCGACACAACACTCAATGGCTGGCAGGTATCTGTTGAGCCTTTAGCAACGGGCCTAGCTGCTGCTATTTCAGAGCTGCTTAATAATGCCAATGGAGAAGCGGGCCAAAGTGAGGCTGAAAACGCCATGCAGATCCCAGTGGGAATGATTGCAACGCTTCTGCGCTCATTTATCGGCTCTTTAATTGCTACACAGTTGGGTCAATCCATCGGCGGCTTAGCGGCATCAGTGACTGGCACGCATGATGTGGGGTTGCCATTAGTAGAGCCTGTCTACCCATCTCTTGTTCCACAAAATATTGATGAGTGGGGACAAGATCTCAATATTCCGATGGATGAAGTTCGAATCTTTCATGCATTGCGTGAAAGCGCCGTCGCTCGATTATTTGCCCACAACCCATGGCTGATTTCTTATATTCGCACTGCAATTTCAGATTATGGAAAAGGTATTCACATAGATATTGATGCTATTACGCGCCAAGCGCAAGAAGTTTTCGATAACGCTTCACAAGAGGGTAAAGAGTTTGATCCAACGAATCCAGAGAGTTTTAATATTGCCCTCAATGAAGGAATTTTCACACCAGAGGAAACTCCAGCTCAACGCGCAGCCTTAACAAAGTTAGAAACCGTTCTCGCTCTCATTGATGGCTGGAGTGAAGAAGTAGTCACACTTGCAGCTGGGGAGCGACTTCCTAATCTTGTTGCGCTGCAAGAAACTTTGCGCCGCCGTAGAGCAACATCTGCGCCAGCTCAACAGTTATTTGCAACTATGTTTGGTTTACAGGTCTCCCCAAAGCTGGCACGAGAGGCTGCAACGTTTTGGAAGGCAGTTCGCGAGGTGAAAGATTTGGAAGGTAGAGATCGAATTTGGAGCGGAATCTTGCCAACATCTGATGATCTCTTAACGCCACAAAGCTACTTGGCCAGTATTGAAATTCCTGATGATTTATCGGGCCTATAAAAGCCACAGATAGAAAAGCGAACTCCCCGGCCGCTCATTCTGTATCAGCCTTCCCCTT
>JBEGPY010000136.1:0-2685 GCA_041181205.1 Actinomycetota bacterium
TCGATCCTGGACCCTGGGCTTCAAAGGCCCATGTGCTAGCCACTACACAATGGCGGAACACGTATTCTCCCTCATACATGGGGATGGTTGCGACCACATGGCACCTTCTTTACGAGATTACTTTTGCCCCAGCCACTGGGCCATATGCGCGAACGACGCTGCCCACTACTCCGCTTGAGGTCAAGGCCACAGTTAAATCAAGTCCAGCTTCCTCATCGGCAACGAGAAAAGCAACGGTTGGCCCTGATCCTGAGACTAATGCGCCAAGGGCTCCATACTCCTGACCAACATCTAGAACAAGGCGAAGTGCTGGACGCAAAGAACATGCCGCAGGTTGCAAATCATTTACAAGATGAGCTCCGACTGATTGTGCATCTGCTGCAAGCAATGCCTGCATGAGTGCTTCATTAGTTTGTGGTTCAACTATTTCAAGTCCAGTTCGCAAGCGATCACACTCTGCATACACGGCAGGTGTGGATAATCCATGTGTAGAAAGTGCAAGAACCCAGTGATAAGTACCGCGAGAAAGAGCTGACGTTAATTGATCTCCGTGCCCAGTACCAATTGCGGTTCCACCATTTAACATAAAGGGAACATCACTACCTAACTTTGCTGCAATATCTGCCATCTCTTCTCGGCTCATACCAAGTGAATATAGGTAATCAATAGCAACGATTGTTGCTGCAGCATCTGCGCTACCACCTGCCATTCCCCCAGCGACTGGAATGGATTTCTTAATTTCAATATGTACATCAATTTCAATGTCATATTCTTCTGCCATCAAGGCTGCTGCTTGGGCAGCTACGTTATTAGCACCTACAGGCACGCCATGGGTCTGTTCGCCAGTTATAGAAACACTCACTCCAGATTTTGGTTGAGCTAGGGAGAGTGTTACTTCATCAAAGATAGATATTGCTTGAAAAACTGAAACCAAATTGTGAAAACCATCTTCTTCACGTGGGCCAACTGATAGTTGCAGGTTGACCTTTGCCGGCACCCGAACCGTCACGTTTTTTATTGGCATGGTTTGACCTTAATGTGTTGGCTAGAAAATGTCAGGTGCAACGGCAGCGATGGCACAAAAACCAGCGATCTCTAAAGCTTCACCTCGAAGAGTGGGGTCAATCTTTGCCCGCTTTAGAATCTCCTCTGCTGCAGAGGATGAACCATAGAGGGTAGATAGGGCTGAACGCAGCATCTTTCTGCGCTGAGCAAAGGCTGCATCAATGATTGTGAAAACTTTACGACGCAGTTCCTCATCCCCCGGTGTTTGCCTACGAGTAAATGAAACTAACTTTGAATCAACATTTGGTGCTGGCCAAAATACTGAACGCGAGACAGATCCCGCACCTTTGACCTCAGCCCACCATGCAGCTTTAACTGATGGAATTCCATAATCCTTAGTTCCAGGTTTTGCCGCTAAGCGATCGGCCACTTCGGCTTGAACCATAACAACACCTGTGCGAAGAGAAGCAAATTTTTCAAGCAGATGCAGCAGCACAGGCACTGAAACGTTATATGGCAAATTTGCTACTAAGACCGTTGGATCAACGGGCAGAGTATGAATTGTGAGTGCGTCTTGATTAAGAACTGTCAGATTTTCAGAATGTTCAAAATGATTAGCAACTGTTACAGGTAATTGACCCGCTAAACGTGAATCAATTTCAACTGCCACTACTGATGCAGCGCTTTCCAGCAAAGCTAATGTCAAAGAACCTAAGCCCGGACCAATTTCAAGTGCGATATCAGTTGGACCAACAGCTGCTATGCGCACGATCTTTGTGCAAACATTTGAATCAATAACAAAGTTTTGTCCAAGGGATTTGGAAGGTTTTAAATCTAACGCCGCAGCAAGTTCGCGGATCTGAGCTGCTCCTAATAGCGTCATGAGGCAAATGAGCCAAATAAACGCTCGGCATTATCGCCAAGGGCGCTTGCTAATTCACCAAGATCTGCATTTCGCTCAGCGGCCATTGCCCGCACAATATTTGCAATTTGCGCAGGGGTATTAAGAGCTCCGCGATGTGGCATAGGGGCTAAGAAAGGTGAATCTGTTTCAACTAATAATTGATTGATTGGAACTAGCTTTACTGCATCTCGCAGGGCAGGGGCATTTTTAAACGTTAGCGTGCCGGCAAATGAGAGAACATATCCACGCTCTATGCAGGTCTTAGCCATCTCTACATCTCCTGAAAAACAGTGAAAGATAACCTTTTCTGGAGCTCCGACTTCAAGTAATACAGATAGAACATCATCATGTGAATCGCGATCATGAATGATGAGGGCCTTACTAGTCTTTTTAGCTAACTCAATATGCCATTTAAAGGATTCTTGTTGACGTGCTCGAAGCTCTGGTGGTGTGCGGAAATAATCTAAACCTGTTTCACCAATTGCTCGAACATTGCTCGAACTCGTGGATGCTCCGCCAATTGAGCAATCATTGCCCAATCAGCTTCTAAATTCTCAACTACTGGTGCTTCATTAGGGTGCAGAGCAACGGCTGCTAATACTGAGGTGTTCCACTTTTCTGCCACAGCTACACACCACGCTGATTGCTCAGCCGAATATCCCACCTGCATGATTCGATTCACATTTGCGCTTTTAGCTTCAGCTATTACTTCTGCAACCTCTGGTGAATCCGGGGCAGTATCAGTAATAATCTCCATATGTGCATGTGAATCAACT
>JBEGPY010000137.1:0-3440 GCA_041181205.1 Actinomycetota bacterium
ACTTGGCTGCCGACCACACCGCAGCCGAGCATGCCAATAGATATTGTCTTTAGCTCTGCGCTCATGCGGTCTATTCTTTCACAGATGCCTGTAACGGCGTTAAATATCTAGCCCTAACAGATCAGCTTCAGTCTCACGGCGAAGAATCACGCGGGCTTTTCCATCTTTTACTGCAATTACTGGTGGCCGTGGCACATGGTTGTAATTAGTTGCCATGCTGCGTCCATATGCACCTGTTGCTGGGGTGGCCAATAAATCACCAGGAACAATGTCGCTCTCTAAATCAATCTCACGAATGACAATATCGCCAGTCTCACAGTGCTTTCCGACAATACGTGAAGATATCTTTGGCGCACTGCTAGCACGATTTGCGAGTGCTGCAAAGTATTGAGCATCATATAAAGCAGGGCGCAGGTTATCGCTCATACCGCCGTCCACTGAAACGTAGCGGCGATTAGCCCCGTTTTCTAAAGTGACATCTTTAACTGTTCCAACTTCATAGAGCGTGAACATTGTTGGTCCAACGATTGCTCGTCCTGGCTCAATTGAAATGCGTGGAATCGAAAGCTTGTGAGCTGCGCATTGAGAGCTAACAACATCTGCCAAAGCCTTCATCGTTGATGCTGGATCTAAATTAGTCTCTCCCGGTAAATAGGCAATGCCATATCCCCCACCTAAATCAAGTTCAGGTAACTCTGCTGAATATTCATCGCGATACTTAGCAAGAAGTTCAATTAGGCGCTGGGCACTTATTTCAAATGACTCAGTTTCTAAAATCTGTGAACCGATGTGGGCATGGAAGCCGCACAGTTCTAAGGATGAGTGCGTGCGCACCTGGGTAATTGCATTCCACGCAGCACCACTTGCAATTGAAAAGCCAAACTTCACATCTTCATGGGCTGTGGCAATAGATTCATGTGTGTGGGCTTCAATTCCAGGTGTTAGACGTAGCAAGACCTTTTGAACTACTCCATGCTTAGTTGCAGCTGCGCTAACCCGCTCTATTTCATAGAGTGAATCCATAACGATTGTGCCAACTCCAGCTACCACAGCCTTTTCTATTTCAGCAACAGATTTATTGTTTCCATGCACTTCAATCTTGGCAGGATCAATTCCACCCTTAATGGCAACAGCTAACTCACCGCCTGTGCAGACATCAATACCGATACCAATATCTTTAATCCAACGGGCAACTTCAACGCATATGAAGGCTTTAGCTGCGTAATAAACAGTTCCAGCATTGCTTCCAAAAGCGTTTTTGAAAGATGGTGTGCCAAACTCTTTAGCTAACGCTGAAACCGGGATTGAAGAGATTGTTAATTCTGCGCCAGTCTTAACATGAGAGGACCACATACCTACATCCTCTCCGGTGCACTAACGCCTAATAAATCCAAACCATTTTTAATTACTTGCTTCGTAGAAGCACAGAGTAATAGACGGGCAGTGTGTAATGGAGATGGGTTTTCCTCGCCCATTGGTAACACACGACAATCGGCATAGAAGCCATGATAAGTAGCAGCTAACTCTTCAAGGTAGCGAGCAACACGGTGAGGTTGGCGAAGTTCAGCCGCGCTTTGCACCACACGTGGGAACTCAGCTAAAGCCCCCAACAGTTCGTTTTCACGATCATGAACAAGCTGTGATGAATCAAAGGCGCTCAAATCAACTGAAATATTTAAATCAGCGGCATTTCGCAAAACGGCAGTAATACGAGCATGAGCGTATTGAACGTAGTAGACCGGGTTCTCATTGGTATTGCGCTTCAAGATATCGATATCCATCACCATAGGCGTATCAACTGGATAGCGAATGAGTGTGTAGCGGGCAGCATCAACTCCTACTTTTTCAACTAGCTCTTCCAAAGTAATAATCGTGCCGGCGCGCTTAGAGAGTTTGACCTCTTCCCCGCCTTCCATAATCTTCACTAGCTGACCAATAAGCACATCAATGTTGTACTCAGGATCATCACCAGCACATGCAGCAGTAGCTTTTAAGCGATTCACATATCCATGATGATCTGCGCCCAGCATGTAGATACAGATATCAAAGCCCCGCTCGCGCTTATTGATGTAATAGGCGGTATCAGATGAGAAGTAAGTAAGTGAGCCATCAGATTTAGTTAATACGCGATCTTTATCATCGCCAAAATCAGTTGTGCGCAGCCAAACCGCACCTTCTTCTTCAAAGACATGTCCCTGCTTGCGCAACTTCTCTAAGCCATGTTCAACTGCGCCTTGATCATGTAGTGAACGCTCTGAGAACCAAACGTCAAAATGTGTACCAAAAGTATCTAGCACTCTTTGCTGATCTTTTAACTGAAGGGCATAAGCCGCTTCACGAAATGCAGCATGACGCTGACCTTCTGGCAAAGAAGTAATAGATGCATCACTTGTTACAACTTCTTTAGCTAAATCTGCAATGTATGCACCCTGATAACCATCTTCAGGAATGGGATTACCTAAAGCTGCAGCTTCAACAGATGCTCCAAATAAATCCATCTGATTACCGCGATCATTAATATAAAACTCGCGTTTCACATCTGCCCCAGCAGCACTAAGTACCCGGCCTAGGGAATCACCGACTGCTGCCCAACGTGTGTGACCTAAGTGCAGCGGACCAGTTGGATTAGCACTAATAAATTCAAGATTGACGCGCACCCCTGCGAGCGCACTGCCTTTGCCATAATCCTTAGTTGCCTTAAGAATCGTTGTCACTAACTCGGCTTGATTAGCGCGGTTAAGAGTGATGTTAATAAATCCAGGGCCAGCAATATCTACTTGAGAAATGCCATCTGTGCCGGCAAGCAAGTCACAGATAATCTGTGCAACATCTCGGGGATTTTTGCCGGCAGGCTTTGCAAGTTGGAGTGCGATAGAAGTTGCATAGTCGCCATGGTCTCGATCTTTGGGCCGCTCTAATTTGATAGTGGCCGGAATGTGTCCAGATAATGAGCCAGCGCTAATGGCTTGCTCAAGGGCGGCCTTGATCGCCGCTTCTAGCTCCTCTATCTGTGTGGACACCGCCCAAGGCTATCGTGCGCTCAGTTGAGCGTTATCAAATCGTTAGGTGATGAGGTCAGATTTCACCAAAAATAGAGTGACGAATTCGGACATGCCCACTAGCGTTTACTCCACTATCGCTCCTATCTCATCCGGGTAGAAAAAGATTCACCCAGGGGTGCGATCCTTTCGAAAGGTGTTTCATATATGACAAAGCGCCGCCTCGCGATTACTGCAGTTCTTGCTGCAGTTGCAATCGCACTCACAGGTTGCTCAAAAGCTGACAAAGCCGTAGAAGGTTTTGTTGGTGTAATCCTTCCTGACGCAGCATCATCAAACCGTTGGGAAACTGCTGACCGCGGATTCCTACAAGCAGCATTTGATGCAGCAGGAGTAAAGGTTGACATTCAGAACGCAAACGGCGACAAGGCACAGTTTGCA
>JBEGPY010000138.1:0-2872 GCA_041181205.1 Actinomycetota bacterium
CTTTGATTGTGGCCATGGCCCTTTAACTAAAGAACAACTACCTGCCCATATCAATGGTTTATCTAAAGAGTTCTTACGTATTATTAAAGAAGAAAACTATGACGTCATCCATTCTCACTATTGGATTTCTGGCAAAGTGGGCATGGCTGCAAGTAAAGAGCTAGGGATTCCACTAGTTCACACCATGCACACTATGGCGCGCGTAAAGAATTTGAATTTAGCCGAAGGTGAAAGCCCTGAACCAATGATTCGCGTGCAGGGAGAGACTCAAGTAGTTGCTGCAGCCCAAGCTCTGATTGCTAATACTGATGCTGAAGCTGCCAGCCTGGTTTCACTCTATGAAGGATGCCCAGATATCGTCCATGTTGTTACACCAGGAGTTGATCTCTACACATTCACTCCAGGGGCTGGAAAAACTGCCGCCCGTGAGTTTGTTGGTTTAGATGCAGATGCCTTAGTTGTTAGCTTTGTTGGTCGTATTCAGCCCCATAAAGGCCCTGAAGTTTTGATTCGCGCTGCTGCTGAACTCGTTAAGCACTCACCACATCTTCGCCCCAGATTACTAATAAATATTATTGGCGGAGCCTCTGGTGCTAATACTGAAGAAGTTGAGCGGTTAAAAGAGTTAACTGCATGGCTTGGTATTGATGATGTTGTTAGCTTTACTCCTCCCGTTCCACGCGCTGATCTACCGCAGTGGTATCGCGCATCAGATTTAGTATGCGTTCCTAGTTACTCTGAAAGCTTTGGTTTAGTTGCACTTGAAGCACAGGCCTGTGGCACACCAGTAGTTGCAACGGCTGTGGGTGGCCTTCGCACCGCAGTTGCCGATGGTATTTCAGGTGTTTTAGTTGATGGCCATGATGCAAAGGCCTGGTCTTCAGTTATTGCGCGTTTACTGCAAGAGCCTCAGCGCCGCGTGCTTTTATCTATGGGAGCTATTGAGCATGCATCCCACTTTGGTTGGGACACAACGGCCCGTGGCACATTAGATATCTATGACCTTGTTATTACTGAACATAACGCAGCACGCAAAATCGCAGGAGAGTAGATGGGCGCGATTGACCCACGCTTTATCATTGAGGAGTTTCTTGATTCTCACGATTTAGAGTATGAGCGCAAAGATTCAAATACTTTCTTGGTTACTTTGCCAGGGGAGAAAAAATTGCAGACTCATCTTGCACTCATCGTTGGCGATCATTCCTTGAGCATTAACGCCTTCGTTATCCGAAAGCCTGATGATAATGAGGCGGCAGTGCATGCATGGTGCATGGCTAAGAATGCATCCCTCTATGGAATCGCTTTTGCAATCAATGATGTGAGAGATATTTTCCTTGTAGGGCGCTTGCCACTATCAGCGGTGAGTGATCGAGAGATTGATCGATTAGTGGGATCAGTGCTTCAAATCTCTGATTCATCATTTAATCCCTTGATTGAACTTGGCTTTGCTAACGCCATCCGTCGTGAATGGGCTTGGCGTGTTTCACGCGGGGAGTCTCTAGCCAATTTAGATGCTTTCAAACATTTGGTTTAGGATGAGGCTATGAGCAGCTACGAACTAATCCTTTTGCGCCACGGAGAATCAGAGTGGAATGCCAAGAACCTTTTTACAGGTTGGGTCGATGTTCGCCTATCTGCAAAAGGTGAAGATGAAGCCCGCCGAGGTGGTGCGTTACTAGCAGAGCGAGGATTGTTGCCAGATCTGCTTCACACATCATTACTACGCCGTGCTATTCACACCTCTGCGTTAGCACTGGACGCATGTGATCGTCACTGGATTCCAGTCAAGCGCTCATGGAGATTAAACGAGCGCCACTATGGAGCGCTGCAAGGCAAAGACAAAGCCCAAACTCTGGCTCAATATGGCGAAGAACAGTTCCAGCTATGGCGTCGTTCATTTGATGTGCCACCACCTGCTATTGATGACAATGATGAGTTTTCACAGGCAAAAGATGCGCGTTATGCCGATATCACCGCCCCTAAGACTGAGTGCCTTAAAGATGTTATCGAGCGCATGTTGCCCTACTGGCATGAATCAATTGTTCCTGATTTAAAGGGGGGCAAGCGCGTGCTTGTGACTGCTCATGGAAACTCACTGCGTGCTTTGGTTAAGCACCTGGATGGAATTAGTGATGCTGATATTGCTGGGTTAAATATCCCCACTGGAATTCCGCTCTATTACACACTCAATGCTGATCTAACACCAACGGTAAAAGGTGGAGAGTATTTAGATCCAGCGGCAGCAATTGATGCAATAGCAGCTGTTGCTAATCAGGGAAAGAAGTAAGTTTTTAAGCAGTGATACAACGTTACCTGAATACTTTCTCCAGCTTTAGCACCTAGAACTGGAACCACAGCTTTTAAATTGGCACTTGGGCCTTCAAAGATAACTGGTTTGTTTTTAGCTAAAACATTGCTTCCAGTAACAGTTGCTACCTGGCCATTAATTGCCACACCGAGCAAAGCATCTTCTTGATCCATGGAATTAACCAGAGTTCCCACTAATACGCCAGCACCTTCGGCAGTGGCAACGACTAGGAGATTGACTACTTTAATGTTGTTACCGTCGGTATTAACTGTTGCCTCAACACCATCTGTTACTTGCTTGACATTGCGTGTGGAGGCGTTTAATCCGGCGCCACATCCGCTGAGTGAGAGGGTTAAAGTAGCAATTAACAATGCAGTTAGTACGCGGCGCATAGGCGCAATTGTCTCACATCAAATTCGTAGTGATTTACGCTGGTTATAGCCAGGTTTTCTCATTGCGATATTACTGGTAGAATTGACCCTCTAGCGAAGGGCATCACATGACATTTAAGGTCGGCGAAACCGTTGTTTATCCTCATCACGGGGCTGCATTAATCGAAGCTAT
>JBEGPY010000139.1:0-2829 GCA_041181205.1 Actinomycetota bacterium
GAGGTCTTCGAAGATGGCTCAGTAACCAGCCTTTTTGACGGGCATAGCTAACTCACGCTAACCTTCACCTCGTTCCGGCGAGGGTGAAATTTATCCGTGATCGACGGCGTAGGTATCAACTCCTGCTGGAACTTCGCAACACAAAGAGGTTTCGATAACAGCAATGAGGGAGTTTTAAAATGGCAGAAGTATCAATCAAGGGAACCACACGTACCGAATTCGGTAAGGGTGCATCACGTCGCGCACGCGTTGCAGGTCTAGTTCCTGCTGTCATCTATGGACACGGTGAGAAGCCTGTTCACATCACTCTTCCAGCTCGCGAACTTGGCGTTGCTCTTAAAGAGTCAAACGTTCTTCTTAATATTGATATTGATGGAAAGGCTGAACTGACACTTCCAAAGTCAATCGTTCGCCACCCACTCAAGCAGATCCTTGAGCACATCGACCTCGTACTTGTCCGTCGCGGCGAGAAGGTTGTTGTTTCAGTTCCTGTTCACCTTGAAGGTAAGCATGATCCAGACGGCATCCTTGAGACTCAGCACAACTCAATCGAAGTTGAGGCAGAGGCAACAGCAATTCCTAAGTTCCTCACACTTGATATCGAAGGAATGGTTGCTGGAACTTCAAAGCATGCTTCAGATGTTGTTCTACCTGCAGGCACGATTCTTATCAGCCCAGCGAACACAATCATCGTTCACTTGTCTGAGCGCTCAACAGTTGTTGAAGAAGTTGCTGTTGTGGCACCTGCTGCAGATGCAGCTGCTGCGGCACCTGCTGCAGATGCAGAGAAGAAGGACTAACAACCCTTACGATTTCACATATGACGTGGTTGGTAGTGGGTCTCGGTAATCCTGGGGATGAATACGCTGCCACCCGTCACAATGTGGGTCAGATGGTCATTGATCATCTTGCTAAACGCCACAACGTAAAACTCTCTTCACATAAATCTTGCAAAGTCCAAGAGCTATATGAATGAATCAGGTGGGCCAATTAAGGCTCTCGCCTCTTTCTATTCAGTTGAACCTGCAAACATTATTGTTCTTCACGATGAACTCGATATTGGATATGCAGCAATTCGCACCAAGGTTGCAGGTGGCGATAATGGCCACAATGGTTTGAAATCACTCACCTCATCATTTGGCACAGCAGAGTACTTCCGTGTTCGTCTTGGAATTGGTCGTCCCATGGGACAGCAAGATCCGGCAGATTTTGTCTTAAAGCAGTTCAGTAAAGAAGAGAAGAAGACCCTTGATGAATTTATTGATCGCGGGGCTGATTGTGTGGAGTTCCTGATTGAAAAAGGGCTTGATTTAACCCAATCTAAATTTAATTCTTATTCAATTATTTACCCTTACTCTATAGTGAAATTATTCGAGGATTACTTGAAAACCGAATTACAAAAAAAATTAGGCACGTCTGCTAATGTGAAAGGAGTGGCTCCCACCCCAGTAGCAGGAATTTATGAGGTTCAGGTGGGTAATGAAATTGTCTATACCGATGCCACTGCAAAATACTTGATTCAGGGTAATTTGCTTGAACTAGCCAGCGGTAAAAATTTAACTGAAATACGTCAATCCGATTTAAACCGCATTCGTTGGGCAGATCTTTTGCCTAGCAATGCCTTAAAGGATGTTCGAGGCAATGGCAGTAGACAATTAGCAATTTTTGCCGATCCGAATTGTGGCTACTGTAAGCGGCTTGAAAAAGCCCTGCAACCCCTCGATAACATCACAATCTATACCTACCTAATACCTATTCTCTCCCCTGACTCAACCCAAAAATCAAAACAGATTTGGTGCGCTACCGACCCCTTAAAAGCTTGGCATGATTGGATGATTAACGGTATTTCGCCAACGGGTAAAGCAGATTGCACAACCCCAATTGAAAAAAACCAAGCGCTGGCGAAAACCTATTCGATTACGGGTACACCGACATTATTTTTTACTGACGGTAGTCGCATTCCTGGCGCAGCACAAGTAAGCGATATCGAGAAAAAATTAGCCTCCTTAAAATAAGTCAACACTGAGCAACCATGTCGTCCTCAACTCTACGCCCAACTTTAAATGCAGATGACCCTTTTGCAATTGAATACACCATTTGGCCAGCTGATTTAAGCGGGCATCGCTTTCAAGTTAATTTATGCATTCTTAATCCCCATCCTGAGGGGCAAATATTGCAGATGCCCGCATGGATTCCAGGCAGCTATCTAATCCGTGACTTTAGTAAACAGATAGAAACGCTAACCGCTTTTGCTCGCATTGGATCAAACCTTAAGCCATTGAAATTAGAGCGGCTTGATAATGATCGCTGGCAATTGCCCCCAGTAGATGGGCCGGTAGAAGTGAATGCCACCATCTACGCTTTTGATCCCTCCATACGCACTGCCTATTTAGATCAGGAGCGGGGATTTTTTAATGCGAGTAGTCTCTGCTTGGCAGTAAACGGTCAAACCGACTTGCCTTGCTCGCTCATCCTGGGGCCACCTCAACAAAATCTGAAGCAAGCAAATGAGTGGCAGGTACAAACTACTTTAGCGAGCGCCAAAGTAGATGCACAGGGGTTTGGTTTTTATTTAGCCCGCAACTATGATGATTTATTAGATCATCCCTTTGCCTTAGGCCAATTTCAGCTAGTCCACTGGCGCTCTGGTGGTGTGCGGCACACCATGGCGATTCAAGGTTGCCGACTACCAATTGATGCGAAACGCCTTGGCAATGACCTGCAAGAGGGCATCGGGTAATTCAGTCAAAAGCGGCACGGCCCAAGCCTGCGGGTATTGAGCCCAGAGCTTCACAGCGTCTTTTTCGGTGCAAAACACATCGCCCCAAG
>JBEGPY010000140.1:0-2614 GCA_041181205.1 Actinomycetota bacterium
CCGGATCAACCTCAGGATCTGGATTAGCAAGTGCAAAGATAATTGAATCCTTAGCCATAGTTGAAATGTCGGCTTCTTTGAGAATGTTTGGAGCGCTCACACCGATAAAGACATCAGCGCCAACGAGAGCTTCTGGCATTGTGCCAACAAAGTTATGTGGGTTGCTGTTATCAATAAACCACTGTTGCATTGAATCATCAGATTTCATCTGGTTATGGATGACGCCATGATGGTTGAAGCCAATAATGTTCTTAGCTCCACTGAGTGTGAGCAAGCGAGCGATTGCATTTCCAGCCGCGCCAACACCACTTAAAACAATCTTTACAGAACCAAGATCTTTCTTCACAAACTTGAGTGCATTTCGAAGCGCAGCCAGAACAACAATGGCAGTTCCATGTTGATCATCATGGAAAACAGGAATATCAAGGAGTTCACGTAGTCGACGTTCAACTTCAAAGCATCGGGGAGCAGAGATATCTTCTAGATTGATTCCGCCATAGACAGGTGCGATTAATTGAACTGTGCGAACGATTTCATCCACATCTTGTGTGTCGAGGCAGACTGGCCAAGCATCTACATCTGCAAAGCGCTTAAACCAGGCAGCTTTACCTTCCATCACAGGAAGTGCTGCTGCTGGGCCGATGTTTCCTAGACCTAATACTGCTGATCCATCAGTAACAACTGCCACGGTATTGCGCTTAATAGTTAAGCGGCGAGCATCTGCAGGGTCGGCAACGATTGCCTGACAAATAGGGTTTTAAGTGGAACTTTAGATTGAATTTCTATCTTTCCACCTAGGTGGAGAAGGAATGTTCGATCACTGACTTTACGAACTGTCAGTTCTGGATTCTTTGCAAGTGCAATAGTTATTTGATCAGCGTGGGCTGAATCAATCGTGTCACACGTAATATCTAAAACAACTTTTTCTAGAAGTGATTCAACAACATCGAGTGCGGTAATAGTTGCACCAGCTTCTGTAATAACAGTTGTTGCAAGTGCTACAGGTTGAGCAGAAGGTGAACCCTCAACACGGATAGTGATTCCATATCCGGGGGATGTGGCAGCCATTTATACGACTCCGTATAAACGATCGCCGGCATCGCCAAGTCCTGGGACGATATAACCGTGTTCGTTAAGTTTTTCATCAAGTGCACCGGTAACGATATTGATTGGGACTTTACTTCCAGAGAATTCGCTCTCAACCGCTTTTACACCTTCAGGTGCTGACAAGATACAAATTGCTGTGATCTCAGTTGCTCCAAGGTCAAGTAGATAATGAAAGGCTGCAATTAGAGTTCCACCTGTTGCAAGCATGGGATCTAAAACGAATACGTGGCGACCAGATAAATCTTCAGGTAATCGATTGGCATATGTGCTTGCCTTCAAAGTTTTTTCATCACGGACCATGCCAAGGAAACCAACTTCAGCATTTGGCATTAACTTGCTCATACCTTCGAGCATTCCAAGGCCTGCGCGCAAAATGGGAACTACTACTGGGCGAGGTTCGGCCATTTTTAGGCCCTTGGTCTTAGTAACTGGTGTTGTTATCTCAACACTGTGTGTGCGAATCTCACGTGTGGCTTCATAGGCCAGAAGTGTTACTAACTCTTCTACCAAACGACGAAATGTTGGGGAATCAGTACGTTCATCGCGCAAAACCGTCAATTTGTGGGCAATAAGCGGGTGATTGGCAACGTGAACTTTCATAGGCATTACCTTACAGGGCTTTCAATCCTTTCCAATGAGTGGAATCATCTGGGCATGGCTGATTTCGATGATGACCTCGTGGAAGACATCGAAGAGTTTGATGTTTTAGACGATGATGCACCAAACGTAATGAGTCTCACAAATGAGTTAGATATAGCCGTAGCTGCATGGCATGAAGACGGGCGCTGGACCTTAGGGATCTTGCCGGATCCAAATGATATCGGCCAAATAATTTCACGCCTTAAAGCTCAACAAACAAATGGCGGATCAATTGCACTTATTTCAATTGATGAAGAGTTCTTTATTTTGATTCGTGTTCTTGGTGCTCATATTTCTCTTTTCCTTAGTGATGCAACTGCAGCGCTAGATTATGAAGTTGCTGAGGAGTTGTTAGCCTTTGCAGATATTCAACTTCCAGAAGATGATGAAGAGTCAAGTCCGATAGGTCAACTTGATATCCTTGCAGATCTTGGAATGAATAGCATGGAGATTTCAGCGCTCTGTGATGATGCAGAGTTATTTCCTGATGAACAACTTGAAGCGATTGCTAATCGATTGGGATTTGGCGATCAGTTTGCAGAGTTATTAGAACTGTGAACGATCAGGAATTAATGCGCGCAGCTTTAGCTGTTGCGCAACAAGCTAGCGCCAGTGGAGATGTTCCAGTTGGCGCGGTGATTGTTAATAGCGCTGGTGAAGTTATTGCTACTGGCCACAATGAACGTGAATTAAATAATGATCCAACTGCACATGCTGAAATTGTTGCTATTCGAAAAGCTGCTCAAGTGCTAGGGCAGTGGCGTTTAGAAAATCACACAATTGTTGTCACACTTGAACCATGTCCTATGTGTGCTGGTGCTATTGCCCAGTCTCGAATCTCAACACTTGTTTTTGGTGCATGGGATGA
>JBEGPY010000141.1:0-2552 GCA_041181205.1 Actinomycetota bacterium
CGCAAGGCACGATATGGCGCGTTAGATAATTTACAAGCAGATGCAATTTTCTTAGGTCACACTCACAATGATCAAGCCGAAAGCGTTTTGCTTGGACTAGCACGTGGATCAGGAACTAGATCTCTCTCAGGTATGGCAGAAGTTAATGGAAAATATGTTCGCCCTTTTCTTACAATTACTCGCGCGCAAACTGAAAGTGTTTGTATTGAAATTGGTTTAACCCCCTGGAATGATCCACATAATAAAGATTCTCAATTTGCACGGGTCCGAGTTCGCACACAAGCGCTACCGGTTTTAGAAGAAACTATTGGCCCAGGGATTTCAGATGCTTTAGTGCGAAGTGCACAACTCTTGCGAGATGATGCAGACGCTCTCGATCAATGGGCAGAAGAAGAAATTGTGGGATTAGAACTCCATGATTTGGATTGCACCTACTTACAGGGGTTGCCAAGAGCCATTCGCTCTCGAATTATTCGCCGAGCTATCTATGCCGCCGGCGCCCCATCAGGATCAGTCACAGCTGAGCATGTGGGAGCTATTGAGGCCCTGATTTGTGCGTGGAATGGCCAAGGACCCGCTCATTTACCCGGCGGTGTGAAGGTTGAGCGTTTTTCGGGCAGACTTTCGCTCTCACGTCACCAACCATAGGGAGCACCGTGGATTTAGCAGCAGTCGCAGGCGATATCGTGCAAGCACGCATTAAAGAACTAGCTGCACAGGTTGATAGAGATTATGAAGGAAAAGATTTACTGCTTATCGGTGTTTTGAAAGGCGCAGTTATAGCTGTCGCAGATCTTTCACGTGCACTTCAGCGTCACGTTGAAATGGATTGGATGGCTGTTTCTTCATATGGTTCTGGAACCAAATCAAGTGGTGTTGTTCGCATTCTTAAGGATTTAGATCGCGACATCACTGGTCGCAATGTTTTGATTGTTGAAGACATTGTTGATTCGGGTCTGACACTCTCTTGGCTTAAATCTAATCTTGAATCACGTGGTGCCGGAACCGTTGAGATTCTTTCAATCTTGCGGAAGCCTGAAGCAGCAAAGGTTCATGTTGAGGTTAAGTATGTCGGATTTGAAATTCCACCTGATTTTGTTGTCGGTTATGGACTTGATTTCGATGAAAAATATCGCAACCTTCCATTCATTGCTGTGCTTGCTAAGCACATGTATTCATAAGAATTTATTCCCCACGAAACGAGACAATTAAGTTATGACTGACGCTAAAAAATCAAAGAAGAAAAGCCCGATTAAGAAGAGCTTTTCTGGCAAGGCACCATCCAAGAAACCAACAACGCGATCTGGCCGCATATTGCGTGGACCGTTGTTTTGGATTCTTATTGCAATCTTTGGTGTTTCAATCTTTGGTCAGATTAGCGCTGCTGGAAATCGCTATGCCCAAATCGAAACCTCTCAGGCCCTAGATGCAATTGCACGCTCTTCAGTTGAATCTGCCGAAATTGTTGATAAGGATCAAAAGATTCGCTTAGTGTTAAAGCCAGGTTCTTCCATTAAAGGTGCAACAAAGGTGGAGGCTTCCTACGTTGCCCGCCAAGAACCCACTCTTATCGATGCTTTAACGGGTAATCCACCTTCAAAAGGCTGGAATGTAAGAGTCCCATCTCAGTCATTATTAGTTTCATTCCTGATGTCGATTGTTCCCTTCTTACTTATTGGATTCCTTTTCTTCTGGATGATGAGTCAAGCCCAAGGCGGAAACAAGGTATTTCAATTTGGCCGATCACGAGCAAAGCTGCAAAGTAACGATGTTCCAAAAACAACGTTTAAAGATGTTGCAGGTGCAGATGAAGCTATTGCTGAACTTGATGAGATTAAAGACTTTCTGGCCAACCCAGATAAGTACGGCGCGTTAGGGGCAAAGATTCCAAAAGGCGTTTTGCTCTTTGGTCCCCCAGGAACAGGTAAGACTCTTCTTGCTCGCGCAGTTGCTGGTGAAGCTAATGTTCCTTTCTATTCAATCTCTGGCTCTGATTTTGTGGAAATGTTTGTTGGCGTTGGTGCAGCCCGTGTTCGCGATCTTTTCAATCAAGCAAAAGAAAATGCACCTGCAATTGTCTTTGTTGATGAAATCGATGCTGTTGGTCGCCAACGCGGTGCTGGTATGGGTGGCGGTCATGATGAGCGCGAACAAACTCTTAATCAATTATTAGTTGAAATGGATGGCTTTGAAGAAAATACAAAAGTTATTTTAATTGCTGCAACTAACCGTCCAGATGTTTTAGATCCAGCGCTGCTTCGCCCAGGACGCTTTGATCGCCAAATTGCAGTTGATCGCCCTGATCTTAAAGGACGTGAAGCGATTCTTGCTGTGCACGCTAAAGGCAAACCATTAGCTACTGATGTGAAATTACTTGACTATGCACGTCGCACACCAGGATTTACAGGCGCAGATCTTGCAAATGTATTAAACGAAGCGGCTTTGCTTACAGCTCGAGAAGAAAAGAAATTCATCACTAACAAAGAACTTGATGAATCTATTGACCGCGTCATGGCTGGGCCACAGCGTAAATCAAGGATTATGAGTGATTC
>JBEGPY010000142.1:0-2989 GCA_041181205.1 Actinomycetota bacterium
CGTTCCATTCCCAGAAATCAATCCAGAGCACGGTATTGACTCAATCGATGCACCACTTGACGGTATTTCAGTTGCCGCAAATGGTAAGAACGTCGAAGGTGGAGCAGACCTTGCACAGTTCTGGGGATCAAAGGAAGGTATTGATGCAGCAGTTGCCGCTGGAGATACAAATATCTATATCTCAAGCGACTTCGATACATCTTCATACGATGCATTCAACAAGCAGAAGCTTGCAGTTCTTGGCGCAGCTAAGAACATCGGCTTCTTCCTAGACCGCGATACTCGCGGCGACTTTGCTGGTCCAGTTGTTGGCCCAGCAATCCAGAGTTTCCTTAAGAATCCAAAAGATCTCACAAAGATTCTTGATAGCACTCAAGCACAATGGGATGCACTACCTGCACTCTAATTCGTTTAATTAAACGATTTAGACTAAGGTAAAGAAATGAAAACGGCGGCTGCGAACAAAAAAGTTCGCAGCCGCCGTTCCCTTTCCCGCAATGATCGGTTTACACTCGGTGCATTCGTAGGCATTCCCACTTTGTTACAGATAGTTTTTTTATGGTTGCCCACACTCATCACAATCGTTCTTTCTTTTACTTACTGGAACGGCATTAATGTCAGTGACATTAAATGGGCCGGTCTAGCAAACTATAAAAACATATTTTTCGGTTCACCAGTTTTCTATGATGCGCTAAAGAACAACGTCGTCTGGTTACTGTGGTTCACATTCCTTGCAACACCACTTGGAATTTTATTAGCTTATCAATTTGATCGCAAAATTAAAGGTCATCAGATTTATGAAACTATTTTCTATATCCCTGTAGTTCTTTCCCTAGCTATTATCGGAATTATCTGGAACTTCATGCTCCAGCCTGGTGGCTTTGTGCAAGGTGTGATGGGTAGAGATATTGGAAACGCTCTTTCTATCTGGGGTAACTACGACATCAATAGCTATGTGATTATGGCAATAGCCTCGTGGCGCCATATCGGCTACATCATGTTGCTTTATTTAGCTGGCTTAAAGGCCTTTGACTCATCACTTCGGGAAGCATCTGCAATTGATGGCGCGACCGAGTGGCAGACCTTTAGAAAAATAATTTTTCCTACAATGCGCCCGGTCAATGTCATCATTTTGGTGATCACAATTATCGATTCTCTGCGTGCTTTTGACCTTGTTTACATTATTTATGGCACCTCAACAGCCTGGGGAGGATCTCCAGTGAGTACAACGATTGTCCAAAATAAAGAGTATAAGAATAAGCAAAAAGTCAAAGACAACTTCATCTCTGCCATTATCGGTTTTTTCGCTTTTGTTTGGATTTTTCCAATCCTTTGGACACTGTGGACCTCACTTCGTCCATACAACGACATTATTTCCTACGGTGTTTTTTCTTGGCCACGTCACTTAAACCTAGATAACTATTTCCAAGCTTTTCGAGTTATGGGTCTAACGAAATACTTCTTGAATACTCTTTATGTGATGGTACCTAGTGTTATTTTGATCTTATTCTTAGGCTCACTCATAGCTTTCGTTGTATCACGCTACTCATTTAGATTTAATCTCACTCTTCTACTCTTCTTTACCGCTGGCAATATGTTGCCAACTATTGCAACTTACATTCCAGTTTTCTGGCTATACATCAAAATTGGTGATCTTTTCGGAAACCGTTCATTGCTCTATAACAACTATTTTGGCATTATTCTTATCCACGTTGCATTCCAGGTTGGTTTTGCTACCTTCGTTCTTTCTTCATACATGAAGACTGTTCCAAAGGAAATTTCAGAGTCAGCAATTCTCGATGGCTGTTCAGTATTTAGGCATTATTGGAACGTTATGTTGCCATTACTGCGTCCACCTCTAGCAGCCCTTGGTGTATTGATGAGTTGCTGGATTTACAACGACTTCTTCTGGGCGCTGATTTTGATGTCTGAGGATTCCAAGCGACCAGTGACTTCTGCGCTGCGCCAACTTCAGGGCCAGTATGTAACAGACTTTAATTTGCTCGCTGCAGGTGCCAGCATTGTTGCTGCCCCCACGATTATTCTTTTCCTTGTACTGCGTAAGCAGTTTGTTTCAGGCTTAACACTAGGCGCAACAAAGGGATAAAAAAATGAAGGCAATGCAAATTACCGCATTTGGCGGTCCAGAGTCCATGCACTTAGTTGATCTTGTAGAGCCAGTTCCTGGTCCTGGCCAAGAGTTAATAGAAGTATCTTCTATTGGAATTAACTATGCCGATACTCATCAAACTGAAAACTCTTATCTTTCTCCGCAAAAGCTTCCACTCATTCCAGGCATTGAAGTCGTTGGTATTGCTAACGGACGTCGTGTTCTAGCACCTGTTGATGGCGGGGGATATGCACAGAAAGCATTAGCCCATTCAGCTGCCATGATTGAGATTCCAGTGGGTGTAAGTGATGAACAAGCACTATGTATGTTGGTGCAAGGTTCAACGGCTTGGCACATCTTAAAAACTGTTGGATATCTTCAAAAGGGTGAAAGCGTAGTTATCCATGCAGCAGCTGGCGGCGTGGGAACAATTGCCATTCAATTAGCAAAGATGTGGGGAGCAAAGGTAATTGCAGTTGCCTCATCTGAAAGCAAGCGAGCTCTTGCTACATCCCTTGGCGCAGATTTTGTTATTGATGCTGACCAAGGCAAACTTAAAGATGCGATTCTTGAGGCTAATGGCGGAAAGCCAGTTAACTTAGTTCTTGAAATGGTTGGCGGTAAAACTTTTGATGTAAGCCTTGATGTGTTAGCACCATTTGGTCGCTTAGTTACTTTTGGAATGGCGTCACGAACTGCGCCAACACCCATTCATCCGGGTGTATTACTGGGTGGAACAAAGACAGTTACAGGATTTTGGTTGGCACATTGCTTTGGTATGAAAGAACTTCTTAACGATGTAATTACCGAACTATTTTCATTAGTAATTGATGGAAAATTAAAGCCAGTAATTGGTGCAACATTTGGCTTAAGTCAGGC
>JBEGPY010000143.1:0-2965 GCA_041181205.1 Actinomycetota bacterium
GAAGTGCGTGAAGTTAATAGAGTCGTGTTAGATGTGACAAGTAAACCGCCAGGAACGATTGAATGGGAATAAGCGTGAAGAAGCTATCTTTAGTTTTAGCAGTTGTATTAATTTCAGTGTTCTCAGTTGCACCGATACAAGCCGCAGAGAAGCCAACAGCAGTTGCTGGGTGCAAGACACCAACAGCTAAGGCTCACGCTCCAGCAACTGTTAAAGAGCCGATGGCAGTTGCAAAGTCGCTTCCTAAGACAATGACTATTGATACCAACTGCGGAGCAATAGTCATATCACTTCTCACAACTAAAGCGCCTTTAACGATTACTAAGATATCAGCCCTTGCAAAGGCTAAGTATTTTGATTTATCGTTTTGTCACAGACTTACAACTGAAGGTTTATTTGTATTGCAGTGCGGAGATCCAACGGCTTCTGGTTCTGGAAACCCAACTGGGTGGAAGGGATACAAAGATGAAAATCTTCCAGCCAACAAAGCAAACAACTATCCAATAGGCACAGTTGCCATGGCCAACTCTGGTCCAGGCACAAATGGTTCACAATTTTTCATTATTTATGCAGACACAACCCTTGGCCCAAATTACACAATCTGGGGCAAGGTAACTAAGGGCTTAGATCTGGTTAAGAAGATTGGCGCAGTCGGTGCGTACAAACTTAATGCCAGTGATAATCAGCCTTACTACGCTACAGATGGTTTCCCAATTCAAACTATTGAGATTAGAAAAGTAAGCGTTAAATAATTAATTCGTATTAACTATTTTAAAAGCTTCAGCAATACGACCTTCAGGTAACCCGCCAAGTCCAGCATTTCGCTGACCCCATTCGCGGACCATATTCTCTAATTCTGGGTTATGAGCAGTTTGAGATGCATGTGCTTGCAATGCCTTAATCTTCAAATCAAAAGTATCGGTGATGTCTACAAAGTGATCAGGGGTTGAAAATGCGCTCACCCACACTTCTTTAACACGCCATGGCTGTAAACCTTCTTTATCAAGCAAATCTGTAAATGCAAAAGGATTTCGTGCATCTGGATACACGGCTTGAATTGCTGCTTCACCTGCAGCTAAATGATCTGGGTGACTTGCACCAATGCGATCCCAGTTTCTTTCAGGACTTTGACACACCATGCGATCTGGTTGAGATTTGCGAATTTGTCGAACTAAATCTCGTAATTAAGAAAAGTAATGTCTGTAACTCCGATAGCCGCACCAGCTGCACGTTGTTCACGTTGACGAATTGCAGGCATCTCTTCTTTTGTGAAACCAGATTCTTCGCCGCCTTGATCACCATTAGTACAAAAAACATAGGCGACTTCAATGCCCTTCTTCACCCACTGGGCAATAGTTCCTGATGCTCCAAAATCTGAATCATCTGGGTGGGCACTAACGACCAAGACGCGCTTGATCTCACTATCGGCGATGGGTTCCATGTCGCTTAGCCTAATAGACTCACCACCATGACGAGTACTGATCCGCTGCTAGCTGGGCTCAACCCTCAGCAAGCAGAAGCAGTTACTCATGCAGGTGGCCCATTACTTGTTGTGGCAGGTGCTGGTTCAGGTAAAACTCGCGTTTTAACGCGTCGAATTGCTTATTTAATGTCACGCCGAAATGTTGCTCCGTATCAGATTCTTGCAATCACTTTTACAAATAAGGCTGCCGGAGAAATGAAAGAGCGCGTAGCTGAATTAGTAGGACCTATTGCTAAATCAATGTGGGTATCCACTTTCCACTCAGCATGTGTTCGAATCTTGCGCCAAGAGGCTATGCGCCTTGGCTATAGCAACTCTTTTTCTATTTATGATTCAGCAGATTCGCTGCGCCTTATTACTATTGTTGCCAAAGAGCTCAACCTAGATGCCAAGCGCTATCCAGCCCGTCAGTTTCAAGCAATGATCTCAAATGCTAAAAATGAACTTCTTGGTCCGCAAGATTACATAAATGCTGCAAGTAACCAATTTGAACAAGTAGTAGCTGATGTTTATACGGTTTATCAACAACGATTACAGCGCGCCAATGCGATGGATTTTGATGATCTGATTCTTAAGACCGTTGAAGTAATTCAGCGTTTTCCAGAAGCTAAAGCACGCTTTAGATCTCGCTTTCGCCATGTGTTAGTAGATGAGTACCAGGACACAAACCACGCCCAGTACATGTTGGTTAAAGAGTTAGTTGGCACGGAAGCAGAAGGTATTCCTTTAGCAGAGCTATGTGTGGTGGGTGATGCTGACCAAAGTATCTATGGTTTCCGCGGTGCCACTATTCGCAATATCTTGCAGTTTGAACTCGACTACCCAAATGCCACAACAGTATTGCTTGAGCAAAACTATCGATCAACTCAAAACATTCTAAATGCCGCTAATGCAGTAATCACTCGCAATGAAAGCCGCAAGGAAAAGAATCTGTGGTCCGATGCCGGATCAGGTGCACCACTTGTTGGTTACGTGGCAGAGAGTGAACACGATGAAGCCAGTTTTATCGCTAATGAAATTCGTCAACTACAAAAGGAATCAAAATCTCAACCCGGAGATACAGCAATTTTCTATCGCACAAATGCCCAATCCCGTGTTTTTGAAGAAGTATTTATGCGAAATGCACTGCCTTATAAGGTCGTAGGTGGCTTGCGCTTCTATGAGCGCCGAGAAGTAAAGGACTTACTCGCCTATTTACGGGTATTGGCCAACCTAGAAGATGAGATTTCTTTGCGCCGCATTATCAATGTTCCGAAGCGGGGCATTGGCGATACATCTTTAGATTATGTTGACGCATTTGCTAACGAGAACTCAATTTCTTTTTGGCAGGGTTTGCTTCGCTGCGCTGAAGCACCTGGCTTACCGTCACGTGCAGCTCAAGGAATTAATGAGTTCACGTCCATGATTAGCGCTCTAAGTGTCTTGGTTGAAGCCAAGACCAGACCATCTGTCATTGTTGAAGCAGCTCTTGAGCAATCTGGT